>NZ_JAQEVU010000023.1:0-602 GCF_027694345.1 Varibaculum timonense | reverse complement strand
TTGACTGCATTCTGTCCGATTCCGTTGCACACGAGTGCTGCCGTACCAAGCCACACCCACTGGCTCGAGCCACCACTAATCGTTTGTAGGCGTGATCGGGTGCCGTTACCAAAGTTACCGGTTGCCTCCGCAGGGGTGAAACCCTCGATAGCTTGCAACACTTGGATCAGGGCAGTGTTCATTTCACGCCCATACAAGCCATCAGTTGGAACAATGCCCGTGTATGCCTTATAACGTTGGTTTATTTCTCGTTGAATCGTGCGGATAGAATCTTTCCCGCCGTAGGCAGACAACAGTTTGAACTGCTTCATTGATAGCAATGCCATCATCAGCTCCAGATCAATCGTGGAAGATGATGACGATAACCCGATATCGCTCTTCAAATCCCGAATCGAAGAAGCAACATTATCAGTAAACTTAGTTGTGATACCTCCGTATTCTGCTGGGTATCCTTTACACCACAGGGCTCCTTGGATAATGCCATGCACGTTACTGGTAGAATCATTTTTGCTGATCCCGTTCGGCCAACGATTCTTGAAGCGTGACCGTGTCCCGGCACCGAAGTTATTCGCTGTGGCTGTGATACCCAGCTCGATTTGCAG
>NZ_JAQEVU010000022.1:0-826 GCF_027694345.1 Varibaculum timonense | reverse complement strand
CAGCAGGAGTACCAGCACACTTATCAGCAGCATCCGCGACACCATCACCATCAGAATCCTTACCAGGATCAGTAATAGTAGCAGTCGTATTCACCGGGATACTACCAGCAGGATTACTAGTATCATCACCATCTTTCGGATCATAATTCACGCTAACAGTAACCGCTTTGTCCTTAACTTCCTCACTAGGAGTACCACTAACAACACAAGCCTTCTTCTCCGGCGAGTATTTAACACTCAAACCAGCAGGCAAAGAATCAGAACTACAAGTAACAGCAGCCATACCCGGATTATTAACCGGAACCACCACTACCTCGCTAATCTCCTTACCCTTCTGCCCAGTAATAGCAACCGGAGTACCAACCGTCGGCTTCACCGCACAACCATTACCATCAACCTTCGCACCCGCAGGAGTACCAGCACACTTATCCTTAGAATCAGCAACCCCATCATTATCGCCATCAACTTCAGCGCTAATAGTTGCTTTAGCAGTACCAGTAACATCTCCACCGTCATGCTGCGCAGTCTTATCAACAGGCTCATAACTGACTTTAACAGTTACCGCTTTATCCTTGGCTTCCTCACTAGGAATACCAGAAATCACGCAACCGTCTTTTTGCTCATTCAAAGCAATAGTCAAACCAGCCGGCAAACCATCAGCCTTACAAGCAGTCAGCTTAGCTTTACCAGGATTATCAACCGGAACATTCACCGGAGTAATTTCCTTGTTTACCTGACCAGTAATATCCGAAACCTTACCCACAGAAGGCGCAACCGAGCAGCCGTCGTTGTCTACCTTTGCGCCTTTAGGAGTACCAGGACACTT
>NZ_JAQEVU010000021.1:0-1385 GCF_027694345.1 Varibaculum timonense | reverse complement strand
GGGTTAAGGGTCAAAAAGTGTGTCCGGAATCGCGGATTTTCACGGATTGACCTGTAGGTTTCCGGAAAGTATATGCTCCGGAAGCATATATCTAGCCCCCGACGGGAAATCCTCGGTGTGGCAGCCGTGATGTGCTATGCGCGGCGTGGTGTGGTGTCGCAATGTCGAAGAACCAACCACGCTGCCACTGCGGCGGTGAAATGAAACGCAACGGCACCACCAGCAAAGGCACCACCAGATGGCGCTGCAAACAATGCGGCGCCTCCAGCGTCAAACGTCGAAACGACATCACCAACGCGGCAGTGTTCACCCAGTTCATCGAGCATTGCACCACCGCAATATCACTCGACGACCTAGCCAAACGAAACGGTGTTAGCCGCGCCACCATGAAGCGGCGCTTCAAGTGGTGCTGGCTCGTTGATGTGCCTGACCCCACCGCCGGCCACCACAAGCGGATCTACGACCAGGTATTTCTCGATGGCACCTACACCGCCGGTGGCTGCCTGATCGTCGCGGCGACCATCGACCACGTGATCGCCTGGCACTGGTGCAAACACGAAACCACCCGCGACTACCAACTGCTGCTTGAACGCATCGAAGCCCCACTCATCGCCGTCATCGACGGCGGCCAAGGCGCATACAGCGCAATCAAAAAGTGCTGGCCGACTACGAAAATTCAACGCTGCCTCGTCCACGCCCAACGCGTGGTCCGCCGCTACACCACCACCAACCCACGCACCGATGCCGGGCGCACCATCTACCGACTTGCGCTGAAACTGACCCGGATCACCACACTGGATGAAGCCGCCGCGTGGGGTGTGCAACTGCACGAGTTTTCAACGATCTACCGGGAATGGATGAACGAGAAAACCATGATCAAAGACCCCAAAACAGGTGCATGGACCCGCGTGTGGACCCACCACAACGTGCGCAAGGCCTACAACAGCCTCAACCATCTTTGGCGGTCCGAGATGCTGTTTGTCTACCTCAACCCGCCAGCAGGAGTCCTTGCGTCCGAGCGGATCAAATCCACCACCAACAGCTTAGAAGGCGGCATCAACGCCCAGCTCAAACTGCTCGCCAGAATCCACCGCGGCAGATCAGGCGAACGACAACGCCGCATGCTGGATTGGTGGCTCTACTTAAAAACGGAACTGCCTGACGATCCAGTACGAATCGCCAGGCAGTCCGACTGGGGCCAGGGCCAACTCGCCAAAGTATCCACCCTGACCCAAACCGAGAACCAAGCCGACCACGAAACAGGACGCCCAGCCCTCTACGACAACGCTATCGACACCGACTACACCCACTCAATCGGCATTCAAAAAGGCCAAATCTAACCCCCGCGACACGCCGAGCCAGACACACATTTTGACCCTTAACCC
>NZ_JAQEVU010000020.1:0-1414 GCF_027694345.1 Varibaculum timonense | reverse complement strand
TGTGATGTCCCGCGACATATGTCCGCATATGTCGCGGGATTTTTTGGGTTTTTGGGGTGGGTGTTTCGGGTCATTTGTCCGTTTTGGGTTTGGGGTGTTTCAGGACATTTGTCCGTTTTTTGGTTGGTAGGTTTTGTTGGGGTTGATGGTGTGTTCGGCGATGATTTCCCCGGTGTTTTTGTTGATGATTATGGTGTGTGGTCCGTGTATTAGGGCGATTACGGGGTTGTTTTTGTGGGCGCGTCCGATGCCTAGGTGGGTGAGTTTTCCGTGGTATCTGAGGGTTATGGTGCCGCTTTGGTCTACGGTGTCTAGTCGTACGCGCCAGTCGTTTTTGTTGATGGTGATTGTGGGGTGTGCTTTTGGTTTGTTGTGGTAGGCCTGGTTGGGTGTTTTTCTGTTGAGTGCTCTGTGGGGGCGTTTGGTGTTGTAGATGTGTTGGAAGTCTTTTAGGAGTGTGTTTAGGTCGTTGAGGTTGGTTGCTGGTGGTTGGGCGTTGAGCCATTTTTTGAGGGTTTGGTGGTAGCGTTCGATTTTTCCTTGGGTGGTGGGGTGTGCTGGGGCTCCGTTTTTTTGGGTGATGTTTAGTTCGTCTAGTAGTTGTTCGAAGGCGTTGGGTTGGTTGTTGCGGGTGTTGTTTCCTCTTGCTAGTCGGGTGGTGTAGACCATTCCGTTGTCTGTGAGGGTTGAGGCTGGTAGGTCGTGGATTTTGGCGGTTTGGGTGAAGGTTTGGACTACGGTTTGGCAGGTGATGTGGGGGTGGGCGCTTACGTGTAGGAGGTAGCGGGAGTGGTCGTCTAGCCAGGTGATTACTTCTGTGTCGGTGCCGTTTTTTAGTTGGACGTGGGTGAAGTCTGATTGCCAAGTTTGGTTGGGTAGATCTGCTTGGAATCGGTGGTAGGAGTTTTTGGGGCGTTTTTGGGGTTGGGGTGTTATTAGGTTGGCTCTTTTTAGGATGCGCCAGATGGTGGTTGGTGAGGGACGGTTTTCGTTTGGTAGGTGGTTCCAGATTGATTGGGGTCCGTTGTCTAGTCCTTCGTTTTGTAGTTTGTGGCGTAGTTTGATGATTTGGTTAATGGTTTGTTGATTTGTTGCGTTGGGGTTGTGGTGGGGTTTTCTTGATTTGGGTTCTAGGCCTTTTAATCCGTGTTGTCGGTATTGGGCTAAAAGGCGGCGGATGTGGCGTGGGGAGGTGTCGAAGTGTGTGGCGGCTTGGCTGGTGGTCATTGCTCCTTCCGTCACCGCAAGGACAATGGCACGATTCTTTGAATATGACATGCTTGAGATTACAGGTTTTCGGACAAATGACCTGGGACATTAAAAGAGTTTTTCCTTATTACAAGCGGACACAAGTCCTGAAAGATCTTAAAACCCCAACCCCAAGAAAAACGGACACATCTCCTGAAACCACACA
>NZ_JAQEVU010000002.1:0-278505 GCF_027694345.1 Varibaculum timonense | reverse complement strand
CAACCCCAAGAAAAACGGACACATCTCCTGAAACCACACACTGTCACCCCGACCATTTATTTTTACTGCCAGTACCGTTTTCAGAGTGGCTGGTTATGATAGAAACATGACTGAAATTTCTAAAATCATTAGCGGACGCTGGAGTCCGCGCGAATACGACCCGGATTTTGTTTTGAGCCAAGAGCAAATGAATCAGCTGTTAGAGGCAGCGCGTTGGGCGCCCTCGGCAATGAACACCCAGGAATGGTGGTTTGTGCCGGGAATTCGCGGCGACAAAAACTACGAAGTGTTACGCCGGGCAGTAGCCGGTTTTTCCGATTGGGCACTTGATGCTTCCGGGCTGATTCTAAATATCCATCGGGATTATCCCTCTCGTCACGGCCTGGATTTCGGTCCCTACGATTTGGGCAGCGCAGTACAAAATATGTTGCTCCAAGCTGAGGTCATGGGGCTGCATATGCGGCCTTTCGCCACTTTTGACCGGGAGCTAGTTAGCCGGCAGTTCCAGATTTCCGCTCCCTACACGGCGTTTACTATGTGCAGCGTAGGTAAAGAACCAGCTGGCCTGACTAAAGAGCGGGAACGCAAACCCTTAGAACAGTTACTGTGGGAAAACCACCAGGATTAAGCCTTTAGAGCGAGGCCTCGCACTCATCAAATACCGAGTTGTAGTCCCGTCCCGCACCAGATAGGGACTGCAAATAGCTGCGCGCAAGTTTAGCATTCAGTTCATCTGCGGTCATTTCATCGGCAGTTTTAAAGTCTTCTGAAAGCTCCATACATAGAGTATTACCACGATTTACTTGGCGTTGCCGTATTCACCGGGAACATCTTTTAGAAATAGTTACGGGTTGGTCGGGGATTATTATCCCCGCCCAACCCGTTTGGATTAAGCAGTATTATTTATCCAGGAATTTGAAGGATAAATACTGCTATTTGGCGTACCGCCACGCAACTAGACCTACGCCCGCCACGGTTACTAGCAGCGATAGCGCCGCCAAAGAACCGGCAACGCCACCAGTTACTGGCATTGGCTTAGCGGTTTGTTTTCCGCCAGTCTTAGATTTTGCGTTATCAGCAGGTGCTATCGGGCATCCTTTAGCATCTACTTTGACTCCAGCAGCCGTATTGGGACATTTATCCTTAGCATCAATAATGCCATCTTTATCGGAATCAGTCTGCGCAGGATTAGTTCCCGGCTTCATCGGCTTATCAGTACCTGGCTTCTCCGGATCTGGTTGTCCCGGATCGGGAGTACCCGGATCAGGGTTACCCGGATCTTTAGCAGTCACCGTAATTTTCATATCCAAAGTCAAAGTAGACTGGTCTGGGAAAGTCACGGTTACCTGCGGATGGTATTCACCGGCGGGCACTGCCTCGTCGGGATTCAATTTCCATCCGCCGGGATTATCGGCATCTTCACTAATCCAGGGGAATTTGGTTTTACTATCTGCCGTCAGCTGGAAAGTAGTGTTCGGTGGTAGTTTACCTGCCTTTGCCGTAGGGGAAGCTACCTTACCGCTTTCCCCGGCCATAACCGCTGCATCAGCGTAAGCCAAGTCCTGGTAGGTTTCGTTATCTTTCGGGGTTACGACCGGTTTTTCGGCAATCTTTAGGGTCAGCTCAGCGCTGACCGTTTCTTCAGTTCCCTTGTCACTGGTGTACTTCAAGGTAACCGGAACGGTTTGATCACTGGCAGCTTTCGGAGTGCCAGAGACTATACAAGCGTTCTGGTCTTGGTTCAAAGCTAGCGACAAGCCTTCCGGCAAGGTGCCAGTGCATTCCATCAAGTTCAAATTACCTAAGTTCTCGATTGGTAAAGAAACCTCGTTAATCGCGGTATCAGCGGTTCCGGTAACCGTAGCATTTTCCATCCGGGGGGGAACTGCGCAGCCTTTATTATCGGTAGTTGCGCCTTGCGGACTCTGGGGACATTCATCCTTGGCATCTGGATAACCGTCACCGTCACTGTCTTTATCCGCGATATCGATAGTTGCTTTAGCGGTAACCGAAACAATAGCGTTCTTGCCATCTGTGTAGCTTAGCTTAACGTCTACCTCGCTTTGTCCGGCTTTAGTAGGGGTACCACTAATCACGCAAGCATCATCATCAACCCCGAGTCCCACACTTAGACCAGCGCTTTTAGCTGCATCAACAAATTCGCAAGCCTTTAAGGCTAGTTTGCCCTCGTTAGTAATTGCCATCTTGGTGTTGGCGATTTGCGTTCCCACCTTACCAGTTACGGTTGCAGCTTTTAGGGTAGGCGGAACCGGGCAACCGTTAGTCTCATCAATTTTGACTCCCGCCGGAGTATTGGCGCACTGATCTTTAACAGCCCCAGTTTCGTCCCTGTCCGGAACTCCATCTTTATCGCTGTCTTGCAAAACCGTTATTTTACCAGCGTCGATAGTTTCAAAAGAGGGATTAGACTGCGCATGGTCGGGATAAATAACATCCAAACGCGGCGTGTACTCGGCTTTTCCATTAGTGAAAGCATGAGTAGTCTTAGTGGTATCAATAGTGATTTCGCCAGTGCTGGCATTAATGGGAGCCCAAAAATCTTTAAACCGTTTTACATAACTAAATGTCATGCCTGCGGGGTAAGTCTTGCCAGCGCGTTCCGTTACCTTGGTTTTCGTAGTTTTACCCTCTACGATAACTACGCTAGGAACATGGGAGCTATATCCGGCATATTTTGCACTGGGGGCGGCATAAGCCAAGCTAGCAGCCGGAATTAGCGCCAGAGCTAAAGTCAAACCGAACAGGGCGCTAACGCCCCGCAGGAAGCCCGCTCCTGACCGGCTAATAAAACTATTTCGGGTCATGTCAACCTTTCTGACTAAGAAAACTCATCATAGTTTTGCGTAAACAGTTACCGCCCCATACTAGCAAATAGCATCTGGGCGATGACACTGAGTATTAGTAATAACACCTAAACGCCAAACCCTAGCGTGCCGAAACCGAAGTCTCTTAGCCCCTAAAAGAGCTAGGTAGGAAAGCAATGGGTAAATGCCCAATGCAATTAGGGATAAAGAAAAAGCAGGTTTCCCGCTAGGATAAATCCCTGGCGGGAAACCTTTTGCTTGAACTAGAAGGCAAGATACTTCCTTGCCCCGATAACCAGCAATGCTCTAGGCAGCCTGGTCAAGTTGCAAACCCAAATACTGGGCAGCACGCGAACGTAAAGCCTCATCTGCTAAACCTGCAATCGCTTCACGAACCTGGCAATCCTGGTAAACATCTGCAAACCAAGGACTGATGGCATCAGATATCGAATTCACCAGCAGATTATTTGCTTGACGACCAGTGCCAATCTCAACAATGTTAATTTTTTCCATTTTTGATACTCCATTCACTTCTTCTTCTCACGGGGTTGGCACATTGTTCGCACCGGTAACCCCGGGGTTAAAAACCCTATATTTCAGTTATCTGGATAATGCCGAAACACTGCCCAGAAACCCAGCTTTTAACAAACTGCAAAAAGCTGGACAAGTCCTAAACCCTATTACCGGGACTATAGACCTGTCAAGACCTAGTATAGCTGACTGTAGAAAAAACTAAACGCTGGGGGTAGTAGCTTGACGATAATCAGCCTCTAACCCTACCGTGTGAATCCGCATAAAGTTAGTAGAACCGGGTACCCCGGGAGGCATCCCGCCAATGATTATTACTTTATCTCCCCGCTCTGCAAGATTCTGAGCCTGTAATACCTGGTCAACCTGCCATACCATATCATCAGTATGGGAAACATTAGGCACTCGATAAGTGTTAATTCCCCAAGAAACAGCTAACTGGTTACGGGTGGATTCTAGAGGAGTAAAAGCCAACATGGGAATAGGAGAACGCAAACGCGACATAGTACGTGCAGTTTTTCCGTATTGCGTAAAAGCAATCATGAACTTCAAATCCAACATTTCAGCTGCTCTAGCCGCCGAAACCGATAACACTCCAGCACGATCATGAGTATAGGTGCTAAGCGGTGCAATCCGGTCACCACCGTTTTCTTCTACATTACAAATCACGGAAGCCATCAAACGAACCGCCTCAATCGGGTAAGCCCCCACTGAAGTTTCCCCCGAAAGCATTACCGCATCTGCCCCATCAAGGATAGCGTTAGCGCAGTCAGACGCCTCAGCACGGGTAGGACGAGGATTGTGAATCATAGAGTCGAAAACCTGAGTGGCAACAATAACTGGCTTCGCGTAGCGGCGAGCCAGTTCAATCGCCCTTTTTTGAACCAGCGGTACTGCCTCGAGGGGCATTTCAACCCCCAAGTCACCGCGCGCAACCATAATGCCATCAAAAGCCTGAATAATTTCAACTAGATGTTCGACTGCTTGTGGTTTTTCAATCTTGGCGATAACCGGAATATGAATCCCCTCTTCGTCCATAATCCGCTTCACATCAGCAAAATCATCGGCGCTGCGCACAAAAGACAAGGCAATAATATCGGCTCCCTGTTTAAGAGCCCAGCGTAAATCATCTTCATCTTTAGGCGATAATGCCGGAACCGAAACCGCGACCCCTGGCAAGTTCAATCCCTTGTGGTCAGAAACCACCCCCGGTACTTCTACCTGGGTAATTACATCAGTCTCGGTTACTTCTTTAACCCGAACTTGCACATTTCCATCATCAATTAACAAGGTATCACCAGGGCTGCAATCGCCAGGTAAACCCTTGAAAGTGGTTCCCACTATTTCCTGGTCACCCGGAACATCACGAGTGGTAATCGTGAAAGTATCGCCCTTTTCTAAAGTTTGCGGACCAGCAGCGAAAGTCTCTAAACGAATCTTGGGACCTTGTAAATCAACCAAAACCGCGATGGCATTCCCGCTTTGCAACGCCATCTGTCGAATATTGGAAATAGTTTCTTCCGCTTCCTCTTGAGAACCATGAGATCGGTTAATCCGAGCCACGTTCATACCGGCCTCAGCCAGTTTTTTGATTTGAGACGGAGAATTCGTCGCCGGTCCTAAAGTACAAACAATCTTCGCTCTGCGCATACCTCTATCCTATCTAGTTCCTGCGTCCTTTCCACCTAGAGCAGATAAAAATCTCAGTTAGCCCCTTGCTACCGGGACAATCTGAGAGATATTTACAACCCTGCACTCTCCGCGTTTTCGGTTTTACCTGCCCCAGAAGAACCTTTACCCTCTTGCGAGGACGAGGGCTCTAAACAATCAAAACTCTTCCGATTGCACCAAATGATAAGGAGAATCCCCAAACCAAACACCAGTAGCGAAGTCCAGACGTTAAGGCGCAAACCTAAGAACTGATTCGCCTGATCAATACGCAAGTTTTCTACCCAAAAGCGCCCCATACTGTAGGCGCAAAGGTAGAACCCCATCATCATTCCCCCACGAGGGCGAAAACGTCTCTCTATCCAGATAAGTGCCGCTATAGCTGCCAGATTCCACAACATTTCATAGAGAAAAGTGGGGTGAAAAGTCGCGTATTGTTCAAAACCAAAAGGTCGATGCGATAAATCAATTTCTAACCCCCAGGGCAAAGTGGTGGGGCGACCAAAAAGCTCCTGGTTGAAATAGTTACCGAGACGACCAAAAACCTGACCCAACAAAATAGTTGGGGCAATCGCATCTGCCACCGGAGCAATCTTTAGACCTCGATAACGAAGCACCAGGCAAGCAGTGATACTCCCAGCCAATACGCCACCCCAAATCCCTAGACCTCCATGCCAAATCAAAGGAATCTCACTGGGGTTGCCGTGCGGACCAAAATAGTCCTGCCACTTGGTACATACATGATAGATACGTGCCCCAACAATCCCAATTGGAATAACCCACAGCGCCAAATCTACAATCAAATCCGGATTTCCACCCCGTGCCTGATAGCGCCGAGATGCCCAAAGACAAGCCAAAAAAATCCCCAACAAAATAGCCAATGCATAGGCACGGATAGGGAGGGGACCTAAATACCAAACTCCCTGGGAGGGGGACGGAATAAAAAACGGATTCATTCCAAAACTTTCTAGTCGCGCTGATAATCTTTGCTAACCCGTGATTTGCGAGAAATAGCCAAGGCCGGATGAGAACCGGCAGCGACCATTTCTGCCACCAAAGATTGCGGGTCATTCGACTTTACCAATGCCGAACCAATTAATACTGCATCTGCACCCTGCTGGGCATAATTAAACACGTCATGCGGCCTCGCCACCCCGGATTCTGCCACCGCAACCACCTGTTCGGGGATTACATCAACTATTTGGGCAAAATTCTCCATATTAAAATCAAGCGTTCTAAGGTCTTGCGCATTAACCCCAATTACCCGTGCTCCCGCGTCAAGGGCGCGGAAAGCCTCTAAACGCGAATGCACCTCGACAATAGCGGTAAGCCCCAAAGAATGAGCCCGCTCTACCAAAGAGGTGACTACCATTGGTTCTGCCGAAGTTTGCAGGATCAAAATTAGGTCAGCCCCTAACGCTCGAGCTTCATGCACCTGATAGGGAGTAAGCACAAAATCCTTATAGAGCACCGGGACTTCAACCGCCCTCCGTACCTGCACTAAATCCTCGATAGAGCCACAAAAAAAGTTCTTTTCAGTCGAAACCGAGATTACGGAGGCTCCCCCCGCCTGATAGGCACGCGCCAGAGCTGCCACATCGGGCAAGTCCCTAAGAAAACCCTCCCCTGGGGTAGCCCGTTTTATCTCTGCAATTACTGAAACTGCGCCCTCGGTACGTAACGCCCGCACCCCATCTTTGGGAGTAGGACGCTGAGCAGCCAGCTTTTTAATTTCGGTAAAACTGACCTCAGATTCACGTCGCGCAACCTCTTTGCGCACCCCCGCCAATAGGCGTTCAAGAGCGTTCATTAGAGCATCACCTCTAAGGTCATGGTACGTTTTTGCCTCCCGAAGCCAAAACCCTATCTAGTATCTGGGCGCTTGCCAATCCGTGCGGGCAAGCTCCCCCCGGATTCAAAACAGCTCCGCTTGCCGGTATGACAGGCAGCACCAACTTGTTCTACCTGCACTAGCAACGCATCGCCGTCACAATCAATCTGAACTCCTTTAACATACTGCGCGTGACCTGAGGTATCACCTTTGCGCCAATACTCACGGCGAGAACGCGACCAGAAAGTCACCCGACCGCTGCTGAGAGTGCGACTTAACGCCTCATCATCCATATAACCCACCATCAAAACCTGCCCATTTTGATGGTCTTGAATCACCGCACATATAAGCCCCGCCGCATCACGTTTCAAACGAGCAGCCAGCTGGGGATCTAAACCCTGCCCATTCATCGAACCTCGTACCCCGCTTCCCTTAACGCCGATTTAACCTGCGCTATGGTTAAATGACCGAAATGGAAAACACTGGCCGCCAACACCGCATCCGCCCCGGCGCGCGCCGCTTCGACAAAATGTTCCACCGTGCCCGCTCCCCCCGAAGCGATTAAAGGAACGGATACCCGCGAGCGCACCTGCCCCAACATTTCTAAATCAAATCCCGTCCTCACCCCATCAGCGTCCATTGAGTTCAGCAGGATTTCTCCGGCTCCACGGGAGGTGACTTCACTGCACCACTGCAAGGCATCGATGCCGGTAGAACGGGTTCCCCCATGAGTAGTAAGTTCAAATCCGCTAGCGGTTTCCACTCCGTCAGGGCAGCGCCGAGCATCAACGGAAATAACCAAGACTTGATTACCGAAACGCTTCGCAATTCTATCGACAATATTCGGGTCGGCAATCGCGGCGGTATTAACCCCTACTTTGTCGGCACCCGCACCCAGGAGCTGTTCCACATCTGCCACTGAACGCACTCCCCCGCCCACAGTCAGGGGTACAAAAACTTGCTCGGCGCAGCGCTGCACCGTCTGCACCATAGTTGCGCGTCCCTCTTTGGAAGCCGAAACATCTAGGAAAGTGATTTCGTCTGCGCCCTTGACAGTGTAATGCGCAGCGAGTTCCACCGGGTCACCAGCGTCACGCAAATTTTGAAAATTTACCCCTTTAACCACCCGAGAATGGTCTACATCCAGGCAGGGAATAACCCGAATCGCTACCGCCATTTTCCCTCCTTGCCAACTCTATGTTTTCAGTGTAAAAAACTCTTACCTCAGGCAGCAAAAAGCGTCTTATCTTGGACTTAAAGCGCAATAGACGGCGCAGAAAAGATATTAAACGCCGTCATTCCCCAGCTGCCAAAACATCCATCACAACCGCTAACGCACTATCTCCCGTGGCCTGATCGGCAGGAATAATCGCCAAAATCCGCGAATTTACGCGCAAATCGGTGAGCTGCTCGGCAAGCGACTGGTAAACGCTGTCCCCCAAGATTTCCTGTGGACCAGTCTTTCCCCAGGTGTAGACTCGATTCTTACCCGAATCCAGTTCCCACACCCCGTATTGGGCTATCACTTTTTTCTTTGGATTTAGCTGCTCGGCGTTACCGGGAACCAATACGTAAGTAGCAGCTTCTTTAGGACGAGTTTGTGCGGCTGCCTCAAATTTGGGTAGCCCTTGCGGGAAGCTAAAACTGACCCCCGCAGGCTGTGGAATTTTGATGTCGGTAGTGTAAACCGCGGTCGGCAAAATATCGATAACATCAATTTCCATTGCTGTTTTCCCGTTGCTATTACTAGCTGGACGGCGCAGAACTAAACGAGTTCCTTCTCGTTTGTCTACTACCTCCGATAAAAGTCCTCCCGGCAGAGTCTGGGCATTAGCTTTACCAGCATACAGATGCGGTTTCCCGTTCTTGCAAGCAAACTTGCCGGTATCGCCCTCAAAGACACTGACCATTACCCGCACGTCGCCACTTTGCTGCACAAGCGGACCGGTGCCAGTAATCACGGCGTGAGATTTCGGTAAAGTAAAAGGCAACTGTCCTTCCAGTTCAAGCACCGGTTGTTCTCCCAGATTTCCACTGATTTTCAACTCGGTAGATACCCCGGTCGTAGCCTCTAGGCGATATGCTTCCCACAGGTAAAACCCGGAAATTACCACTGCAGCTACCACAGCTATCGCCACTAAAGCTGACCACCATTTCAAAATATGTAAGGACGCGGAGGGCTTTTTTGCGGTTACCTCAGCTTTTCTAGAGGGAAAACGTCGATAGTTCACCTTAATTGGGGATAGGTGAGGACGTTTAGGCGGAGTCAGCGGGGTTGGTTGTGGAAGTGGGGAGCCAAAAACAGTTTCAGGGGTCTGGGAAGCTTTAGATTCGTCCTCGGAACGGTACGCAGAATCCTTAACCGGCGGTTGATTGTCCATATTCATTCCTGCAGCTCTCCCAGCAGCTTATCTAAAACTTCCCCCTCACTGGCAAAAGGATCGCCCAAGGTGACAGTAGGAAGTTTAGATTCGTTAATTCGTACGTGCAGCCAGTCTACAGAAACATCTTTGCGCTGTTTGGCTGCCGCCTGCAAAATCGTGCCCCGGATATTTGCCCTGGTAGTAGTCGGAGGACAGCTTTTGGCAGTCTCAATCTCTTTGAGTGGGATTAACTGACGCATCAAACCGGCAGTTTCTAAGACCGGCGATAAACCTTTAGAACCAATATCGTGATAGGCCAAATCCAGGCGGGAAATTACCGGAGAATTCATAGCTACTTGCAGGCGCTTAGCGTTTTGCACCAAAAGATTCTTCTTTATAACCCAATCAAGCTCGGTATTTACCGGGCTGAAGTCTTGGGTTTCAAAACATTTGAGCGCCCTCCCCCATAGTTCTAAAGGATCAAGACCCGCAACCGTTATCCGTTCACGGGTGGCTTCCAACTCCCCCGCATCACTTAAAGTATTCATTACTCGCTGATAGATGGAGTTTTGAATCTGAACTGCGTTGGAAGAACCCCCCTGTTTCAGCTGCAACACAGTCATCCCCGATAAATCAGCGTTAATATCGCGAATCGCGTTCATCGGGTCAGCCACCGCCAAATCGTTCAATGTCAATGAACAATCAAGCGCATCAAGTAAAGCTATAGTCATCCCCACTTTCAGGGCAGTGGTGGCTTGACAGATATTGGAGTCCCCAACGATTACGTGCATCCGGCGATACTGGTTCGAGTCCGCGAGCGGTTCATCTCTGGTGTTAATAATAGGGCGTGCCCTGGTGGTGGCAGCCGAAATCGGGTCATAGATTTGATTGCCGCGCTGTGAAAAATGATAGTCGCCATTTTCGTCTATCTGACCTGCTCCCACCAGTATTTGCCGGGTAATAAAAAAGGTAATTAGTCCATCGGCCATGCCCATAAAATCAGCGGAGCGATGCAAAAGATAGTTTTCATGACACCCACAGGAATTGCCCTGGGAGTCGAGATTGTTTTTGAAAAGATGAATGCGCCCATCGATTCCCTCGGTTTTGAGTTCTTGGTTTACTTGTGCCAGCAAATCCGCAAAAAGGGCCTGACCGGCGTTGTCCTGTGCCAATAGGTCGCGCAGATTGTCGCATTCGGCAGTGGCATATTCGGGGTGTGATCCTACATCCAGGTAGAGGCGACCTCCATTTCCTAAAAATACATTGGAGGAGCGGTGGCGATTAACTACCGGTTTGAAGAGGCGGCGGGCTGCCTGTTCCGCATCTAAAGGAGCGTGTCCTTTGGAGGCAGCGCAGGTAATACCGTACTCGGTTTCAATCCCGAAAATTCTTCGCAAGGTTACTGTCCGCCCTTTTGTACAAAGCCCTCTACGAAGGCTTGAGCATCGGTTTGTAGTACCGTATCTATCTGCTCTAAAAGGGCGTCAATAGCGGGTACGTTTATCTGTGCTTGAGCGTTTTGCGAATCTTGCTCGCTGTTTTCACCATTCCCGCCGGGGGCATTTATTTGTTCCTGAACCATTTTGTCCTCCTAATATGGGTTAAGCCTACGATTTTTCTGCGATTTTTTCCCATCACACCTTTTGACCGGCGGTTTTAACAAATGCCAGTGCATCGGCGCTACGCAAGGCCGCTATTTCCTCTTGAGTTACTTCTCGACCCGGGTCTCCTAAGGGAAAACGTAAAAGGTGTTCGCCCCCTAAATCTAGAAGCAGTGATTGCCAAGATCCTTTCTTTACCTGCGGAAGTTTCGCTACTGCCATACCACGCACCCAGGCTCTTCCTGCCTGGGGAGGCTCTAAAACCGCTTGCGATATTTCTTTGGCGCTAAACAGTTGCTCAACCATTCCGGCTGCGCAAAGCTGTTCAAATATTCCCGTCCGCAGCGCTGCCCACTGCAAATCTAATGCCTGGATTTTAGGGTTATCCCACCCGCACCCTAAACGTTCACGCATTCGGGAAAGCAACTGGTATTTTGCTACCCACTCTATTTGGCGAGCAGCTAGCTGGCGATCTGTTCCTAAGGATTTCAAGAGGGCGCGCCAGTTATTAAGGAGGGAAGCGGTGTCCTCATCAGCGCCGCCAGCTTGAACAACCATCGTATCGACCGTCTCTAAAATGGCGTTTTGAATCTCTAAAGCGGTGAGCTGGCCGGAAGCGGTCTGGATACGGTGGGTTAGCGTCAAATCATGAGATACCGCCCAAGTTTCTTCCACCGGGTCAGAAATGATTCTTAAGTTTTCTAGGGCGCCCATTTGGGCAGTACCGGCGTTTTCGATTAACCAAAGAAAAGCAGCGGTAGTACCTAAACGTATATAAGTCGAATAGTGGAAACGGTTCGCGTCCCCGCCAATAATATGCAGCCGCCGCCACCGGCTCGCATCAGCGTGCGGTTCGTCCCGGGTATTAACAATCGGACGGTTAAACGTGGTTTCTAAACCAATATCGTTTTCTACATAATCGGCGCGTTGAGAGATTTGAAACCCGGGGATTTGCGAACGCTGCCCGATACCAACCCTCCCTGCTCCGCAAATAACTGGACGGGTCACTAGGAACGGAATCAAATACTGCGCTAGTTTATGAAAATCGAGGTCACGGCGTACCAGATAGTTTTCGTGAGTGCCATAGGCTGCTCCTTTGCCATCAACATTGTTCTTAAAAAGCTGAATGTTTTCGCCATTTTGCTCTGCCAGCTCCATCGCGCGACGAGCAATCTCGTCCCCGGCCGCATCATAGAGCGCGCCTTGGCGAGGATTTAGGGTTTCGGGCGAGGAATATTCTGGGTGCGCGTGATCAACGTAGAGGCGCGCGCCATTAGTAAGTACACAGGCGCTTGGCTTAGGCATTGCGGCTTCTTGCTGACTTGGACGCGCTACTGCCCTAAGTTCGCGACCGGAAGGCGCCAGCTGCTCGGGATTATTGGTCAGTTGCGAAGGATCCGCTTCCCGGGGACTAATCGAAAAACCCCGCATATCTTGCAGGGGATTTTCTCCGTCGTAATCCCAGCTAACGGCTTCGCCTGGACGCGAATGGTCACGGTAGGCACAAACGATTTGGCTAGAAATCGCTACCGGATTAGCATAAATGTTCCCTGCCTGGATAATCCCAAACTCGGTTTCGGTTCCCATCGGGCGTTTAACAGCACTAACTATCATCCGATTCTCCTATTGCAAGCTGCGTACATCAACGATTCGTCCTCCCCTAACCCCGAGGGTTCTAGCCCACTCTCCCGGGTCATTAGAAGTGCCCAAAGCGGCGGTTTCTCGGATTTCCTCTAAGGCAGCCCATTCAACATGAGCCCAGCTCAAGCCGCTAACTGCCTTGCGTCCTTGCAAAGAGTCTTTAATAGCTGCTTTCTTTGCCCGTTCAACAATAGAGGCAATCATTGCCCCTGAAAGCAAGGACGCCGCATAAATGATTTCGCGTCCCCCATCTTCATAGGCGACCTCGTAAAGCTGGGTACGACTAGATTCCTCCCCCAGCAGCGCCACCAGTTTCTCGCGAAGCTGCTGGCGGGTGCTGCTTGGCGAAGTTTCTTCACCGCTTTGCAGCGGAACCGAGTCCCCTAAATGGATATCAAAGATTTCTCCCGCCTGAACCAGATGGGGGCGGCCAATCCGTACCCGCACATCCAGTCGGCCCGGACGCAGCACCGCCGGGTCAATCATGTCCTCACGGTTGGAAGCCCCAATAACAATCACATTAGATAGGGTGTCTACCCCGTCAATTTCTGCGAGCAGCTGCGGAACAATCATCGTTTCCACATCGGAAGAAATACCAGATCCGCGGGTGCGGAAAAGCGCTTCCATTTCGTCAAAGAAAACAACTACCGGATGCTCATTGCTGGCAAGCTGACGCGCCCTCGAAAAAATAGCGCGAATCTGCCGTTCAGTTTCTCCCACAAACTTAGAGAGCAACTCGGGCCCTTTAATCGACAAAAAATAGGAAGATTTTCCATTAGCGCTGCTCCCCAGGGAAGTGGCTACCGCTTTCGCGATTAGAGTTTTCCCGCAACCAGGCGGTCCATATAGCAAAATACCTTTCGGGGCGCGAAGTCCATATTGGTGGTAAAGCTCCGGGTGGAGAAACGGCAATTCCACCGCGTCCCGGATAGTTTCAATCTGCTTGTCCAATCCCCCAATTTGGCGATAGGAAACATTGGGGATTTGGGGAGCTAAGAGCTGTTCGACTTCTCCTCTTTGAATCTTTTGGATGCCTATCCGGCTGCGAGGGGTAAGCAGAATTGAATCTCCCACCTGAAGCGCTCCCCTTAAGGGTGCGGCCAGTGGCACCACCTCGGTATCAGTATTACTTAACTGCACCAAGGCACGCCCATTAGGCAGAACCTCTCTTACCTGCGCCAAAGTGCCGCTAGTGGGGTAAGACAGGATTTTAGTGACCACCATTTCCGCATTTACCAGCACCTCTAAACCTACTTGCAGCTGGGCGGGGTTAATCTGCGGATGCAGCGGAAGCACCATCGGTTTACCACTCAGAAAAACCCTAACTTCGCCCTTAACAATCGGCGCTTGTGCCACTAGCGCCACAGTTGCTGGAGGTTTAGCTAAAAGCGACAATTGTTGATGCAGCTGCACTACCTGATCGCGAGCCGCAGTCAAAGCTGAGGAAAGTCGCTGATTCTTCCCCTTAAGGGAAGTAACTTCCCTTTTCAGCGCCTGTATATCTTCAGCGCTATCCCTAGGCATTATTTTCCTTTCCCCCAAAGCCTCTCCAGGCTATAAAAAACCCGTAAATCATCATAAATACGCTGTTTAATACCTTAAGAGGGCGCGTGCGAACTAGAAGCCGGTTCCGGGGGTGGGCAATCGTCCTCACCCTGGTTTCCCCGCACCCAATAATCGGCGCGCCTAACCACATCGCGGCGCACCCGGCGGGTTTTACGTTCAGAAGGTCGGCGCTGCCCCAGCTCAACCTCTGACCAGTTAGCTTCCGCTCCCCACTGCCCACCATTTATTTTGGCTTCTTTTGGGGTAGAACCAAGTTTTTTCGGACGTCTACTACCCGCAGATAAACTGCGGGTAGTAACTAAAAACCCGGTGTGACCAACCATGTGATGTTCAGGACGCAGCGCTAGACCCTCGGTATGCCACAGACGCTGCATAGTTTCCTCACTTTGAGTAAACCCGAAACCCCCATGTTCCCTTAGGGACTCTACCAGGGTAGACATCTGGGTAACGGTGGTTACATAGCAACAAAGCACCCCACCGGGAACCAATATTTGATGCAAAATATCCAGATATTGCCAAGGATCTAACAAATCAATGACTGCCCGATCAAAATAGTGCTTTCCGTAAAGGCTCACTAAATCTAGCTGCCCGAGCCTGCCGCGCTGAAGCTGCCAAGCCGGGTGAGAGGTACCAAACCACAAATCCACATTTGCCTGGGCAATGTCGGCAAAATCTTCCCGTGCCTCCAGCGAAACTAGCTGACCGCTATCTCCAATCATCTCCAGCAAAGAAATACTGAGAGCCCCCGAACCAGCCCCACATTCAAAAACGTGAGCACCAGCAAATATATCCGCAGATTGGAGAATTTGAGCCGCGTCTTTCGGGTAAATAATCGCCGCCCCTCGCGGCATGGATAAGGTGTAATCCAAACGGCGAGGACGGAAAGCTAAAAACTCCCGCCCCTCCCGGGAGCGAACCAGGCTCCCCTCTTCACGTCCTATTAACTGCGCCAGGGAAAATGAGGCTTTAGCGGTGTTAAACCAACCTTTCTCGGTGATAGTGACTGTATATAAATCCCCCGCCGCTCCTTGCAGCTGTACCCGATCTCCGAGGCGGAAAACCCCTCGCGAACGGCTGGGGGTTGTCCCCTCAGCTACAGAATGAGGGATTTTGCCGCCCTCTGCTGGTAGTTTAAAGCTCATTTTCCCTATTCTATCTGTTATTAACTATCCAGACCGCGCGCCAGAACGTCCTAGAATAAGGGTATGACTTCCGCTGATCACTCCGCCGCCCTCTCACCCTCTCGTATCGGTACTTTCCGCAACTGTCCCTTGCAGTTCCGATTCCAAGTGATAGATAAACTTCCCGCCAAAGAAAGCCCGGTGCGCCGGCGAGGAACCTTGGTTCATTCAGTTCTAGAAAATCTGTTTGACCTGCCCGCAAAGGAACGCAGATTTGAAAGCGCTGACCAGAAGATTTATGAAATCTGGGAGGACACTATAGATGAAAATCCCGAGCTGTATGCCGAACTATTTAAGGGTGACAAAAGCGAAGAAAATCAATTCCTAGAATCTTGTCGCGAGCTGCTTGCCAACTATTTTTTAATGGAAAACCCCGATAGGTTGAACCCGGCTCACCGGGAAAAATACTTGCGGGTAACCAATAAAGACCATCTGAGGCTGCATGGATATATCGACCGGGTAGATATATCCCCCACCGGGTTGGTACGGATTGTGGACTACAAAACCGGCAAAGCACCCGCCGAACGCTATATCGGTCCCTACCAGTTTCAAATCCGTTTTTACGCGCTAATCTGGTATTTAACCCAAGGAGACTTACCGGCTCGCCTCCAATTGTTATTCCTCAAAGACCGGCAGGTTTACACCTATACCCCCACGATTGCAGATATAGATGCCACCAACGCGGAAATATTGGCTGTATGGGAACAGATTTCTTCCCAAGCGCGCTCCGGGGATTTTCCACCGCGTCGCTCGCCCCTTTGTAACTGGTGTGACTACCGGGCACACTGTCCACTCCTGGGGGCAAACCCGCCCGAAATCTCTGAAGAGGGCGTCCAAAAACTATTATCTACGCAGGTAAACTGACGCTAGCTAGTATCTAAGGACGCAGGGCTGCTTTAAGCTAACAAGCGCTGCACATCGCTTAGCGTCATTTGACCTACCGAGCTAAAACGCGCCGCCTCAATTCCGCTAACTTCCCGTTGCCCTACCAAAGCCAGGCGTGCCCCCGCGTCTTTTCCAGCTTTCAGTCCGGGAGTAGAATCTTCCACCACTAAACACTCATTTATCGGCACTCCCAGTCGTTTAGCTGCGAGCAGATAGGGATCTCCGAACGGTTTTTGCCGGATACCGGGTTCAGAACCAGTCACCATGATGCTCAAGGAACCTTTCGGGGCGCTACGACACACATCCTGAACCAAAATGTCATAGGAAGCCGAAACCAAGGCAGTAGCGATATTTGCCGATGCCAACTCGCCTAATAACGACTTGGCTCCCTCTATCCAAGGTATCCCCTGAGTAACATAGAACTGGTGCATTGCCGAGACCATCATCTCAATCACCGCCTGCGGCGTTAATGGCAGATTCTTGCGTTGAATCATAATACAGGCACTATCAAACAGTGAGTTACCAGTTAAAGCCTGCCCGTCCTCTACACTCCATTCCTGATTGAAACCCGCAACAATCTGTGCTTCTGCACGATGCCACAGCGGTTCGGAATCAATCAAGGTTCCGTCCATATCAAAAAGAACCGCGCCCATAGCTGAAAAATCCCCGTATTTGCTTATGCCAATGCCGATAAAGCGCCAGTAGCCAGCGCCACAGCAACCCCGATACCCAAAAGCAGACGATAAATAACGAAAGGCGTAAAGGTTTTGGTTTCCAAAAGACGCATAAACCAAACAATAACCGCATATCCCACCGCGAAAGCAACTACGGTAGCAAGAATGGTTGCGCCCCAACCGGCAGGATTATTCCCTACTGATTTAGCGGCCTCGAAAAACCCGGAAGCGAAAACCGCCGGCATCGCCAGCAGAAACGAATAGCGGGCCGCCGCCACCCGAGTAAAGCCCATTAGCCTACCAGCAGTAATAGTCCCACCGGAACGGGAAACTCCCGGGATTAAGGCTAGGGCTTGCGCGAAACCAAAAAGGATAGCTTGCAGCCACGACAGATGCTCTAAAGTTTTTTCTTTCTTGCCGTAGCGATCCGCTGCCCCCAAAATTAAAGCAAATATGACCAGCATAGAAACCGTAATCCACATATTGCGAAGCTGGCTTTCGATAAAATCTTGACCTAGCAACCCTAAAATGCCAATCGGGAGGGAGCCTACAATAATCATCCACCCCATGCGCACATCAGAATCAGCTTGAGTTACCCCGCTACGCTTTGGGACGAAAGCTTGAAACCATTTACAAACTATCCGGCTGATATCTTTCCAAAAATAGATAAGAACTGCGCTTTCTGTACCGATTTGGGTAATCGCGGTGAAGGCTGCGCCAGGATCATCACCAAATAATGCCCCTACAATCCTAAGATGCGCCGAGGAAGAAATCGGCAAAAACTCGGTTAAACCTTGAACTAGCCCCATAATTATGGCTTCAAAAATACCCACGTCCACCAAGCCTATAGCCTAGAGACTAAATAGTGGCAGCCACTGTGGGTGTTTTCTCTCACCCCTGGCAGTTTTCGGCAAAAATCGGGGTATTTAGCAACATTGTTTGGGCAGCAAAATCCCTTAAGCCACCGGTTATCCCTATAAAAATCAGCTCGGTAGCTAACAGTTTTTAAGTTTAGTCGCCGTGCCTAAAACATCTAAGACTGATTCCCCTTAACCTGGGGATATGGAAAAGAGAAGACTAGGACGTACCGGACTGATGGTTTCCACCCTGGGGCTTGGCACCCTGACCTGGGGACGAGACACCGATTTTGAGCAAGCAAGTCAGCAGCTTCAAATGTTCCTAGATGCCGGGGGCAACCTGATTGATACCGCCGCCACCTATGGTGAGGGCGAGTCAGAAAAACTCATCGGCAATCTCCTTGAGGAGAAATTTTCCCGCGATGATTTGGTTATTTGTTCAAAGGCAGGGGTGCGACCAGGAGATCCTCCCAGTGTTGATGCCTCCCGCGCAAATTTATTGCGCGGACTAGATCAATCCTTAGAGCGTTTAGGAGTCTCTTATCTTGATGTTTGGTTTGTACACCACTATGACCCGTTTGTGCGGGTAGAGGAAACCCTTACCGCTCTGGAGATGGCACTGCGTTCTGGGCGTGCCCGCTACGTAGGGGTGTCTAACTATCCGGCCTGGGCAATGGCAGAACTGGCAGTATTGCTGGGGCAAGACCGCTACGAGGTTGCTGCTGTCCAAGGGGAATACTCTTTACTTAATCGTCAAGTTGAGGACGAGATTCTGCCGGCAAGCACTCATTTTGATTCTGGTTTTATCGCTTGGTCACCGTTAGGGCGAGGAGTATTGACCGGTAAATATCAAACCAGCGTTCCCCCCGATTCGCGGGCTGCGTCTCAGCATTTACAAGGCTTCGTTGCCCCCTACCTCTCAAAAGAGTACGAACCGATAACCCAAGCGGTATTAGCCGGGGCTGAGGGACTAGAATGGGAGCCCCTAAAATTGGCCTTAGCCTGGGTAAAGGACGCACCGGGAGTTACCAGCGCATTGACCGGAGCACGTAGCGCTGGGCAATTTGCGGCGGTACTTAAAGCAGCTGATGCCCATGTTCCTCACCAAATCCGGGTGGCACTTGATGAGGTTAGTGCCTAAGCCAAAGCAGATAACTGGCGAACTTGAAATAATAGCGGAAACTTCTAAAGCAAGAGCCAGGAAGGGTTAGCGGGAAGGCGCGGTAAGCTAAGCGCGGTAAAGCTAACTAATCTTCGTTTTCCTCGTCCTCTTCGTCAAAGTCGTAGTCTTCAAGGAGGGCTGCTTCAGCTTCATCTAGCTGTTTATCCGAGTCGTCTTCGTCCTCGTAGTCGTATTCTTCATCATCAAAATCTGAGTCATAGTCATCAGATTCTTCATCATCTAAAACTCGGTTAATATGTTCGAAAAGAGTGTCGGAATCAATATCTTCGTATTCAAACACATCTAGGGGAAGATCACAGCCAAGCTGCGAATAGAGCGCTTCATCATAGGTAGAAAAGGCTGATTCTAATGCCTGGCTCGCTTTAGCTACCTGTGGGTCAGAATCTGGGTCAGCTGCTCGCCGGGCAGCTTCTAAATGCGCTTGCAACGCTGCAACAAAACTATCAAAGGTCACCTGTAAATGGTCAGCCACGATAGACTACCCCCTTAGCTTCTATACAACCTTCCTGCTTAGGGTAGGTGAAGTTGCCCGCGAATCATGGTTACCATCAAATCGGTACCCTTGATTTCGGCGGTTTCTTCCGGTCCAACAATCCTAGTTGTACCGTCCGGATCAACCAGCTGTGAGGCCCCGCCATCAGGACCTAACGGCAAAATGACCCACTCCTTACCCGGAGCATAGGTTGTCGAAGGAGTACGCCCCGATAGCTGATCGCGAATATTCGCGATTACCACGCGGGCGTGAGCGCGGGCAGCATCTGCGCGCTTTGATTCTGGCACATCGGTGATGTCACCAACTGCATAGACATTCTCCATGTCTTTAACCCGCAGATGTTCATCTACCATAACGGTGCCATTAGCATGCATAACCTGGGAATAGGATCCGTGTAGGTAGCCGGAGGACGTTTGAGCGCCATAGCACAAGAACCACATATCGGCTTCTACGGATTGTCCCGCGAGGGTTTCCACCTGGAATGTGGAAAGCATACCCACATCGGTGGGAGGCATATAGGCCAAAGGCGCGCCGAGTACCAGTTCAATACCGCGTGCTTCTAGTTGCTTGGTCATGGTTTCGCGCAAAGAATCTAAATATCCAGGAGTGCCCAGGATATAGGGTTCTTTATCCACCATAATGATTTTCATATTGGGGTAGGTGGAGGTTAGCTCGCCCGCGAATTCTACGCCGACAGTACCCGCTCCGACCAGCATTACTCGTTTGGCACGCGCTAAGTTATCGCGCGTTTGATCAAGACGAGCCTTTGCAACCGAAGCTTGGGAAACCATGTGTTTTGCAGGGAATGGGTAGGTAGTTCCGGTTGCTAACACCAGAAAATCAGCTTCGATAGGGTCATGTCCAGCTACATAAACCGTGCGACCATCAACGCGCATACAGGTTCCGTGAACGACCTGCCCCCGTTCAAGTAGCCGGCTGTAGGGCATAAATACGGTGTGTCCCCATACGGAGTCTACTGCCGCCCTGAGCGCGGCGGCGTGATGAACAAACTGGTCTTTCTGTTCGACCAACGTGACATCGGCTACGTCATCTAGCCCACCCGCTACGGTTATACCACCATAACCGCCGCCAATGACTACTACTTTAGCCACGTTACCTCCCTTTGCCCGCTTCAAGTATCCCCATGAAGCAGATGCGAGCCGGATTAGACCGTAACCTGTCAGATGCCACCCTACCGGCAGCAAGACAAGAGGTTAGCAATCTAAAAATCATTCCTTCGGTTTTAGTCTATCTTACGCTATCAAAAAGAAATATTCTTTTGGTCTTAATCCTACTAGGGAATCTGGTGTTTTAGCGCCTTTTTGATGTCAGGAGGAAAAAAATTCTCGCCCTTTAGAACTTTTCCGTCCTCACGGTAAATCGGTTTGCCCGCGCCATCTAGCTTTGACAGGTTGGAAGCCTGCACTTCCCGAAGTACCGCTGGCAGTGAAATCCCACATTCAAGCGCCATTCCATAAATAACGTAGGTAAGGTCAGCCAGAGCATCCGCGGCCTCGATAGTGTCGCGAGTATTGTCATCAGGTAGGGAAGAAATAGCCTCCTCTAGGAGGGCGCGAGCCTTATCCCCATAGACAGCCCCGGTTAATTCACACACTTCCTCAAAAATGAGACGCATCCGCATATGAACCCGCTCGTGATTTATACTGGCCGGCCCGTGCTGAATCGGCAGTCCGTAAACCTCGTGGAATTGGCGCACCAAATCCTCGGGGCGGTGCGAATCAGGCAGGTTTAGCCCCAAGTTAGCCGCATTCGCTGAGGTTCGTTCTTCGTCCTCGTTAATCAAAATTATCCCTTTCTTTATTATTTCCCGAAAGCAAAATGTCCGTAAGCTCTTCCACAGACTTAACCCAGGTAGCTCCCGGGAACTCCGCGGCGGTTCCAGCGCCCCAAGAAACCCCGATTACCTCAATGCCGACATTCTTTGCAGCCCGATAATCGTCCTGGCGATCTCCAACCAGCACTGTCTTTTCCAGCTGGGAAGTATTGCCCAGCTGGGACAGGGCATAGCGAATAACCCCTTCTTTGCCGCGCCGAGTTAGCGGATTAGCAACATCACTAGGATTTTCAGCGCTAGTGCCGGGGGTTTCCCTGGTTCCGGCAATCACATCCAGGTAGGGACTTATCCCACTAGCGCGAGCTATCTCGATTACCAGTTCCTCAAGTTTAGAGGACGCAATCGCCGTTTTTAGACCTGCCGAGTGCAGTTGCGCAAGCATTTTTTTAATCCCCGCAAAGAGCGGAGTCTGCCTCATCCGAGGACGGTAAAAACGCCTGTATATTTCAACAGCTTCATCAAGTCGGTCTTCTTCTAAATCTAGATAGGTTTTAAATCCTAGACGCAGCGGCGGACCTACGAACCGTTTTAGCTGCTGAGGGCTTTGACTGGGAAGATTATAGTGGGAAATAACTTCTCTAATTCCCTGGGTAATAAGGGGAACCGAATCGGTCAAAGTACCGTCCATATCGAACACCACAGTGTCGAAAGTATGCTTTTCCATCCGCTTTTCCGTTTCTATCCCGAGGTAAATAGCTCTAGAACGTGACTCCCTGCCCTATTGTAGGCATTTTTGTGCTTACGCAATTCACAAAGGCTCAGTAAAGCGCTTTTCCATATAGTGTCCCAGCTCATATTTTAGGTTTCATTTTTCATGCAAGCTACAAGGTGTGCTAATCTCTCTGGTGTCCTTGAGCGCGGGTGGCGGAATCGGTAGACGCGCTAGCTTGAGGTGCTAGTGACCAACTTAACGGTCGTGAGGGTTCAAGTCCCTTCCCGCGCACTTTTGGGGTGACCCGAGACAGGTTTCGTTATCTATATCTATTGCGGATGTTTATAAATATCGGTTTTAGTTCAAAATCAGTATTTTCTATTGGTAAAAAATCTCTTAACTAACCTAGAGTAGTTTTATGCATATTGCTAGCGGAGTGAATGCGTAATGTTTGGCATCAGTGGTAGCGAGTTCTTGGTACTGGCGGTGATTGCCGCTTTGGTTTTAGGACCGAAAAATGTTGCGCAAGCTCTGACAGGGCTACGACATTTATTAGCCTCTATACAAGCCTGGTCAGCAAAAATGCGACGGGAGTCTTCTGGAGACTTTAGCGCACTCACCCCTGAAGATTTAGAAAACCTAAAAATGCTGCGCAATATCAATTTTTCTCGCTACAACCCCAAGCAAATGATTCGTCAAACCATACAGGAAGAACTAGATGCCTGGGCACAAGCTGCTAGCGATTCCGGGCAAGCCCTAAAAAATAGCGTCTCCCCAAAACCAGGAGACACCGTTGAAGGAGCTGATTACTCTAAGTAAGCAATCCTGGTTTTAGGTCTTGCCCCTGCTTAAAGCGCTACCCCCGCCTCTAGGTCTCTAGAGCTAATCCACCTAAAAAGAGGGAGGAAAGCGGATAGATAGCCGGTAATAACCAGCCTTGGTGGGCGATACTGGACTCGAACCAGCGACCTCTTCCGTGTCAAGGAAACGCGCTAACCAGCTGCGCCAATCGCCCGAGGTGGGTACGGGATTCGAACCCGTGTACACGGCTTTGCAGGCCGCTGCCTAACCACTCGACCAACCCACCATAATCAAAGAGCGCCGCGCTTGGCGACGCCCTTTAAAACGAGCGGATGACGAGACTCGAACTCGCGACCCTCACCTTGGCAAGGTGATGCTCTACCAACTGAGCTACATCCGCGTTGCGTATGAAAGTATATCTATAAAGACCTTAGATTTGCCAAACTGGCTTTGCGTGGGGCTGCTCACAGCCGCCCTTACCTTGGATTATTCACCTATTATCATTCAATACCGGCTGAGCCTGGGAGAAACTACCGTAGTGAAACTGCACGCGGGAAAAAGAACCTAGTTTGATATTCTGCAATTGTCCGTATGAAAACTCGTTTTAAAGGAGAACGCGCTTGTTCCAAACATTAAATGCAATCTTTGCTCAGAGCAGTACGCACACAATCATTATCGTCCTTGTTCTTCTCCTGCTGGTCTGCCTATTGTTCTCAGCTATTTTCATCGTTAAGCAACAAACCGAAGCCATAATCGAGCGGTTCGGAAAATTCAAACGAGTTTGCAGCCCTGGGCTTCATATCAAAATCCCAGTTATTGACCGAATCGCAAAGAAAGTAGAACGGAGAATCCAGCAACTTGATTTGGTGGTGGAAACCAAAACCAAAGACAACGTGTTTGTGTCTATTCCGGTATCAGTACAGTTCCAGGTGCAAGATTCGGCGGCCTCGTTCTATTCCTTATCCAACCCTAACCAACAGATTACTTCCTACGTTTTCGACCGGGTACGTTCCTCCCTCTCCCAGCTGAACTTAGATGAAGCATTTTCCTCTAAAGACACGATTGCCCAAGAGATTGAGATTTCTTTGGGAGAGCAGATGGCACGTTACGGATTCAAAATCGTAAACTCACTGGTTACCGACATAAATCCCGATCAACGGGTTCGGGAATCTATGAACTCTATCAACGCGGCACAGCGTGAACGGGAAGCGGCTATCCAACTAGCAGAAGCCGATAAAATCAAACTGGTTAAACAAGCAGAAGCGGACGCCGAATCGAAACGTCTCCAAGGTGAAGGAATCGCCCTACAAAGGCGCGCTATCGTAGAAGGCTTGGTTGAACAGTACGAATCTTTGCGCGATGCCGGCATTGGGGATCAGGCACAGCAAATCCTGTTAATGACGCAATACTTCGACACCTTGGCTGAGGTCGCAAAATACTCCAAGTCCCAAACCTTGATGTTGCCCTCCAATCCAAATGGAGTTACTAACACTATGGAAGAAATCCGTAACTCCCTAGTAGCAGGCATAAAAGCTGCTGGTCAAGGGGAATAATGCCGGATATTACCTAAAAAATTCACAGTTAGCGGGAGGTTTGGCTATAGACCTCCTGCTAGCTGCCAAGAACCCGCTAGCACTAAAACTACCGATATAAAAGCAAGGAAAGGACGCATCCACAGTTTCCAGGCTTCTAGGGGTTCAGCAACTATTGCCACCTTATCGCCCCCGCCTATACCAGCTGCTTTACTGGATGCTTTCCCACTCGCTTTTGTTTTCAGGCGCTCCCAAGCAGGTTTAACTAGATAGGTTTCAGCGGCATTTACTGAACAGTCATCCTCCAAATTTGAAGAATCGGTAAAACCCAGTCCCACAACCGGTTTCTTTTTAGAACTTGCCGGAGCTATCGCCCCCGCTTCAGTTACTGCGACTTGGGGAGCAAACGAAGATGGTCGTTTACTACCCGCAGGAGACGCCCCGAAAAGTGAGGGCTTTTCCGTCTGAATGACCAGGGGATTACCCGCCCTATGCAATAGCGAATTTTTCCCCCTCAAAGCGCCAGGATTCCCCCTTGGGTCAGGAAGTGCTTTTTTAGCTTCAGAAAACGGGCTATTACTAGGTTTAGCGGGCACAAAGGAGAAAGTTTTGGGTATAGCAGCTGGCTCTAAAAGGTTTGCGGCATCTTTTTCAAGCGCACCCTGAGCGGGTAAATCCTGGAGATTCTCCCGTAATCTTGGCGAAGAACTATCACCCACCAAAACAGTAGAGTCTAAAACGTTAGCAGTGCTTTCTTTCCGAGCAGAACCCGATGCCAAAAACATAGACTTTTCTATCTCCCTGCCCTTGGAAGGAGGTTTCGCAATTGCGTCCTCGCCTCCTCCCTTTCCAGTTCTTAAAACTGGTCGCAGCAGCCAGTTCTTTCCTTGCGCGTCTTCTATGAGATGCGGACAGGGAAAATGCGGTTTTCCGCTCGGCACTATCTGTTGCAAAATCGATAAGGCATTAGTATCGACGGAAATGGCAAGCCATTGTCTGCCCGATTTATCCGTCCTAATTTCTTGTTCCCTAACTTTGGGGTTAGCGGCATTTTTGAGTATGCATCTAGTTTCCATACCCTCACCCCAGCAGATTCGATTCCTGCTGTCACCTTGTTTTCCACAGGCTCCAGTAGCGCTCACAGCAATCAGTGCCTGGGGATTACTTCGCTAATACCAGAATTCCCAATTTTTTCGATAGGCTTAGACCATCATGACTACACAAAATAACCCGCAGAAAAAGAAACACTGGTGGAATAACCTCGCGGACATTTACCGCGTAACTAAACGTTCCTATTCCTGGATTGGCTGGGCACTGCTCGCCATAATTGTGTCAGTACCCCTAATAGTGCTGGTAATCTGTCTAATCAGCTCACTAAGCGTCGGTCGCACCATTTTTTATATGGTTATCGCCCTGTCGCTGGGAATGCTGCTAGCTACTACCCTGCTCACCCGGCTAGCTAATAGCGCCATGTACAAACAGCTAGAGGGAGTAAAAGGCAACGTTTATGCGATTTTACGTTCCATTAAACGCGGCTGGATTGTAGAGGAAGAACCGGTAGCCTTTAACCGTAAACAAGACCTGGTATATCGATTAGTAGGCAGACCGGGTATCGTATTAATTTCGGAAGGCCCCTCCTCGCGTGCCAGTGAACTGCTAAATGAGCAAGAACGCAAATGCCACCGGGTAGCCCCCTCCGTACCGATTCATAAAGTCCAATCCGGCTCGGGCAAAAACCAAGTTCCTCTAGCTAAACTGCTAAAAACTATTAATCGCCTAAAGAAAGAAATCAGTAAGGACGAAGTGCCGGTCGTTGCCCAAAGGCTTCAATCCTTACAGAACAAGGCATATCGCCTACCTGGTGGGGTTGATCCGGCAAAAACTAAGATAAACCGGAGAATGCTGCGCGGAAAATAAGCTAAATAGGCTTTTCGCGCGAAATTAATAGTCGCATATCTGCCCGCTAAATCAAGAACTGAAAAACTGGGCAGCCCCAACTGGTCTTACCTATTTTCCAGGCGTTTTGGGGCTGCCCAGCAGTTTATCCAATAGTTCTTTTGAAGTTCGCAGCTGCGTAAGGTTCTCATCTACCTGCCACTGCTCTACCGGACGCGAAGACCAAATCCGAGCAGAAAAGCGCCCCGGCTCGCCCTCGAAAACAGATAAAGACGCATTAGAAACCGGTTTCGTAGCCGCAAGGGCAAAAGTAACCTCCGGGGTATTCATATAAGCCCAGTAACGAATAATAGCCCCGTGCGCAATAACTAGCGCACAGCCATCACTAGCTACCTGCTGCGCGACCTTAGCAATTACCCGATTAAAGCGAGTCAAAGTTTGAACACCGGTTTGTGCCCCCTCCATTTGTAAATCGGTCTGCCCCTGCATCCAGGAGCCAATCGTGCGCACATATTTCTCAACCGATTCCATATCGGTAGCCATTTCCAAGTGCCCCGCCTGAATCTCGTTCGCATCTGCACTTTCCACGTGGACAAGACCGAAACGTTCTTCAAAGGGTAACGCACTTTGATGGGTGCGAATCAGATTAGAAGTCACAATAAGTTGAGGGTCTGGCAGACCGAGTTCTCCCCAAGTCTTTACTGCTGCTTGCACCTGCTTTTGTCCCGCCGCATTAAGTGGGAAACCTGGTTCGGCAGTATCAAGCGCACCAGTAATATTGGCGTTAGTTTGCCCATGACGCATTAACACCAGTTTCATAACCGCTCCTTTACGAGTTGTAAAACACTCTTTCCATTACCGCGCGAGCCCGGCGCGCCCGGCGTAAATAATCTTCCCGTAAATCATTTTCGGTTCCCGGACAATATCCGAGCAGCCGAGCCAAAGCATGAGCATATCCGGCTGCCGTAGGTAAATAATCAAGTTTATTGCCACTGATACGGTTAGTTACCAGCACATTACCGCAGCGAACTCGGCACGCCATCATCCAAGCATCCCGCAAATAAGAACCGGCAGACTCAGATATTAAACCTTGCGCCCTGGCTGCTTCTAGTGCCTGTAAAGTACCGGTTACCTGCAAGCTGGGACAAGAAGCTGCATTTTGTAACTGTAATAATTGGGCAATCCACTCCACATCACTAAGCCCTCCCGGACCGAGTTTCACATGCAAAGAAGCGTCTTGCCCTCCCGGAACCCGTTCATTTTCCATACGTGCCTTGAGTAGGCGAATCTGCCGAATGCCACCCTCGTCTATTGCCGTTCCGTAGCGAATCGGATTAATAATTTTGGTGAAACTATCCATTAAATCCCGATCCCCGCAAAATACCCGAGCTCGCAGCAAGGCTTGCAACTCCCAGGGCTCAGCCCAACGTTCATAATAGTCACGCAAAGCATCCAAAGAACGAGATAAAGCCCCATCAGCTCCCTCGGGGCGCAGCGAATAATCAACTTTTAAACTGGGAGAAGTAGATGAGCGATTCATCTCCTCTTGCAAACGGGTAGCAAACAAAGCGGCAATTCTAGCAGCCTCCGGAGCAGGAAGTTTAGCATTTGACCGCAAGACAGTGGGAGATTCCCCCGGGGTCAAAATAGGAGCCAAAGTAGAAGTCACCGCCCCCTGGCTACTCCAACGTGAATCAATCAGAGGGGAATGAACCACCAAAAGATCAGCATCTGAGGCATAGGCGCATTCGCGTCCTCCCCCGCGCCCCATCGCCACCAGGGCAATGCGAGGTAATAGCTTTTCTTTCTCCGCCAGCTCTCGCAAAATAACTTCACTAGCGCTAGCAATAGTGGCATCGTTAATGTCAGTAATCGCTGCCTGGGAAGAAATCGGATCTAGACAATCCACAACATCTCTAAGGGCGCAACGCAACAACTCCCGTCCCCGAGCTTGCCTAATCCGATCAATAGCCTCACCAGTAGTTTGGTGACGGCGCGAAAGCGCCTCCATCTCGGTGAAAAGCTGGCTAAAAGTGCGCGGAGTGAGCTTTTCATCATCGTCTAGCCACTGCACCGCTTCCGGAACATGTTCCAGACGCTCGGCAATATAAGGACTGAGCGACAAAATGATACACAAGCGGTGGGCAACCCGGGAAGAATCACGCAAAAGGCGCATATACCAGTGAGATTCCCCAATAGATTCCGAAAGACGGCGAAAACGTAGTAACCCGGCATCAGGAGAAGGACCTTCCGCCAACCAACCAAGTAACACCGGCAAAATGTGTCGTTGGATTTGGCTACGTCGCGAAACCCCACCGGTGAGCGCTCCAATATGCCCCAGAGCGCCCCGCGGATCTAGATAACCGGCAAGCCGTAGACGATCGGTGGCCGCTTGCGGATTCAAAGCAGCTTCCTCTTTAGATAAACCAGCAGTTGCCGGCAGCAAAGGGCGATAAAAAATATCTTGCTGCAAAGCACGTATTTGCGGTTTCAACTTTTCCCAATACTTGCTAAGTTGCCCCCGTTTACCGAAGCGGTCTATTCCCAAAGACCTGCCTACCCGGCGTTCATCCTGGGGGTTTTGAGGAAATAAATGGGTACGGCTCATTCTCTGCATCTGCATTCGATGCTCTACAACCCGCAAGAAACGATAGGCATCTGCTAGCTTGCGCGCAGAATCCCTGCCGATATATCCCCCCTGCGCTAAAGCATCTAAGGCTTGCAAAGTGGGGCGAACCCGTAGGCTCTCATCAGTTCTCCCATGAACCATTTGCATCAGCTGCACCGAGAACTCGATATCTCGCAGCCCGCCAGGCCCTAATTTTATTTCCCGACCAGCAGTTTCGGCAGGAATAGAGTCTTCAACCCGCCGTCTCATAGCTCGAGTGTCGGTAAAAAAGCCCTCCCGTTCGACGGCACTCCACACCATTGGCCACACCGTGTCGATATAGGCTTTCCCCACTCTTTTATCCCCGGCGGCCGCTCTAGCTTTCAGTAGTGCCTGAAACTCCCAGGTCTTAGCCCATTTTTTATAGTATTTTTCGTGGGCAGCTACCGTGCGACAAGTAGCCCCATCCTGCCCCTCGGGACGCAACGCTAAATCGATTGGCCACAGTGGCATCTCGATTCCCGGGCCGCAACAGGCAGCCGAAATCCCAATCGCCATACGAGACGCAACCCTAAGCGCTTCATCCTCACCCAGATTGCTGCAAGCAGCCGGTTCGGCAACATAAATCAGGTCAATATCACTGTGATAGTTAAGCTCCCCCGCCCCGGTTTTCCCCAGGGCAATCACCGCAAAATCTACCTCTCCTTGCGAATCATATTGGCTACGCGAAAGCGCCAGAGCCCCCTCTAAGGTAGCGTCAGTAAGAGCGGCAAGTTTAGCGGCAACCACTGAAAAGAAAGCTAACGGGTCGGGGTGTAGCGCGTCCTCGGCAACAATCTGTAATAGCTGAAAGCGATAAGCCCGCCGCAAATCATTAAGGTCGCATTGCGTCGCCACCCAAGTATCTTCCCGGATTTCTCTAGCCCCAACCGCGCGCAAAATATATTCCCGGGCAGTCTCGCGGAACCGAGACACCATAGCAAGCTCTTGCTCTACCAGGTAACGTTCCCCGTCCCAGTAACTCTGCAAGGATTTGACTTGAAGTTTCTCTAGCAGCGAGGGGTGCGCAATCAGGTAGTCTGCACAATACCTAGATAAACCACATAAAGCAATAATTAGGGAAAGCTGCTGAGGGTTATCACCCAAGAGACTTTTCGCTGAATCTACTGCCTCGAAAAGGTTCATTAAACAAAGTAATACCTGGTCAGGTTGCGCACAGGCAGCCAGGTCATGCCAGAAATCTTCGCGCTCGACTAGAGGAGCCAATCCGTTGCTAGCAAGCCACTTTTCAGCGCGTTCGACCTCGCTGACCCCGCTAGCTCGCAGCCTTGAGGCTAAAGTAACTTCCCTGACCATGCCTGCCCGCTTTACACCCGCAAGAACTTTGCCAACTCTCCGCGAGTTATCTGCGCCGAGTATTCACGCCATTCCCGCTCTTTATTTCGCAGTACATACGCGTAAACTTCCTCCCCCAGTACCTTCGCCATAAACTCAGATTGACGCAGTTCCCCGATGGCTTCCTCTAAAGTTAAAGGCAAAGCCGGGATTCCCTGGGCGCGTCGTTCCGCGTCCGAAAGCCGCCACACATCATCTTCTGCTTCTAAAGGAAGCTTCATCTCTTTTTCAATCCCGTCTAACCCGGCAGCTAGCAGACAGGCACAAGCCAAATAAGGGTTAGCGGCCGGATCGGTTGCGCGATACTCGATACGGGCATCACCAGCCTTTTCAGGTTTATATAGGGGCACGCGCACCAGGGCTGAACGGTTATTATGCCCCCAACAGATATAGGAGGGCGCCTCTGATCCTCCCCACAAACGCTTATAGGAATTAACGTGTTGATTCACTATCCCCGAGTACTCGCGAGCATGAGCAAGCAAACCGGCCGTAAAGGCTTGCCCAGTATCGGAAAGCTGATAAATATCGCTGCCCGCGTTATAAAAAGCGTTTTCTTCGCCCTCGAATAAAGACATATGGATATGCATTCCACTGCCCGCCTGACCAGCCATCGGCTTTGGCATAAAGGTAGCCAGCAGGTTTTCTTGCATCGCGATTTCTTCAATCAGAATCCTAAAAGTCATGATGTTATCGGAACCGGTGAGCGCATCACAGGCACGCAAGTCAATTTCGTTTTGTCCCGGACCGTTTTCATGATGGGAAAACTCGACCGAAATCCCCATTTCTTCCAGCATCGCCACTGCCCGCCGCCTAAACGAGTTATCCCCGCCGTTTGGTACATGATCAAAATAGGAGGCATTATCGATAGGACGCAGGGGCTCATCTAACGAAGTGAGCGGTTTAAACAGGTAAAACTCTATTTCCGGGTGAATGCGAAAGGTAAATCCCAAATCGGCGGCGCGCTCAAGTTGGCGTTCTAATACCCGGCGCGGATCTGAGCGAGCAGGGCGCAAATCAGGGGTATAAACATCGCAAAACATTCTTCCGACTTCACCATCGTCCCCGCGCCAAGGCAAGATTTGGAAGGTAGAGGCATCAGGGCGTAGCAACATATCAGATTCGTAAACCCGGGTAAATCCCTCGATAGCGGAACCATCGAACCCGATACCCTCTATAAAGGCATCCTCAAGTTCTGCCGGATCAATCGCTACCGATTTTAACGAGCCAGACACATCGGTAAACCACAGGCGTATGAACTTTACGCCAAGTTCAGCAATTTTTTGTAATACATCCTCTTGTGCTGAATCCATTATTTTTAACCTTTTCGTTTGCTATTTACTAGGTTTATTTCCGGCTGGATTTTTATATTTGACACTGTGATTATCTCTTCACCGAGCGTGCGCCCACCAGCGGTTATTATCTCCACGTCCACATTTTAAAGGCAAGGAGAATGCTTTAGAAAGCTGCTCACTGGTCAGCACCTCATCTATTGCACCCGAATCGATGATTCTTCCCGCTTTCATCAGGGCTGCCCGGTTAAAAGAAGCTGGGATTTCCTCTAAATGATGCGTGACCATCACAATTTGGGGAGATTTTGGATCGGAACTGAGTTCATCTAGGGCGCATAGCAAAAGCTCGCGAGCCTGTAAATCAACTCCAGCTACCGGTTCATCTAATATCAAGATTTCTGGGTCTGCCATCAAAGCCCGAGCAATCAAAACCCGCCCTCTTTCCCCATCAGAAAGAGTAGATAGACAGCGATCTTGGAGATTATCTACTCCAAATAGTTCCATCAAATTAGCGCGGCGCTGATAATCAATGTCCTCGAAATCGTGATTGCGTCCCCGGACTATAGTGCCGTAAGCAGCCGATAGAATCAGTGCCTTTACCGTTTGTTGTCCGGGAATCAGACGCAAAACATCAGAAGAGCAATACCCTACCCGTTCATGTAACTCTTGTACCGGCACGTTACCTAAGGGATGCCCCAAGATTTTTGCTGTCCCCCGCGAGGGATAGTTACGAGCTGCCAAAATAGAAACCAAAGAGGTTTTGCCCGCCCCATTAGGGCCTAGGATTACCCAGTTTTCGCCCTCTTCAGTCTGAAAGGAAACATCATCAAGTATCTGATTTCCCCCACGCATAAAATTCACGTGTTTTAATCGCAGCAGAGTATCCATAACCTAATCTTAACTATTGGAGGAAGTAATTCAGGGGCAAGGGCGAGCAGCTTCCCCAAAGGCTCGCCCTACTTAAAACCGTCCCGCAGCTGAAAACTACAAAAGCGAACGATAAAGCGCTACGGTTTTATCGGCTACCGATTGCCAAGAAAACTTCTGCTCTACTCGAAGCCGTCCCGCTTTACCCATTTGTTTTGCCCGATCTGGGTGCTCAATCAAATCTGTGATTCTCTCGGCCATATCTCGGTGGAACTTAGCGGGATTAGTGGGAGTACCGCTGCCATCAGTTAGCTGGTCAATAGGCACTAAATATCCGGTCTCGCCCTCGGCAATACAATCCGGAATCCCCCCGGTAGCGGTTCCCACTACCGGAAGTTCCATGGCGGCGGCCTCTAAATTGACAATCCCCATTGGCTCGTAAATCGAAGGGGTGACGAAAACATCCGCGGAGGACAAAATATGTACCAAATCATCGTGTGGCATCATGTTTTCAATCCACACTATCCCCGAACGTTGCCCACTAAGCTGGTCTACCAGCTGCCGCACCTCTTTTTCTATCTCTTTAGTATCCGGCGCACCCGCGCAAAGCACTACTTGGGTGCTAGCCGGAATCTGTTTCACTGCCTGTAAAAAGTGAGGTAGCCCCTTTTGTCTGGTTATCCGACCTACAAATACCACAGTAGGTAAATCCGGGTCGATGCCGTATTTAGTTAGGGTGTGGGAAACCAGCTGAGAATCACTCGGCAACTGCCAGTCCGCCAAATCCAGTCCATTATGGATTACATGCACCTTATCGGGGTCTATCTGCGGGTAGGAGCGCAAAATATCATCCTTCATCCCATGAGAAACCCCGATTACCGCATCCGCCGCCAGATAGGCAGTCTTTTCTGCCCAGGAGGAGAGGTTATAGCCGCCCCCTAATTGTTCCCGTTTCCAAGGACGCAGCGGCTCTAAGGAATGAGCGGTCACCACATGCGGGATTTCATAGAGATTTTTTGCCCAATGACCAGCCATATTGGCATACCAGGTATGGGAATGCACCAGGTCAGCCTGGTCGCAATGCTGCGCCATCTGCAAATCAATCCCCAAGGTTCTAAGCGCCGGATTAGCGCCCTCTTGCTCGGAGCAATACTCGTATCCTTTAACTATTATTTTCTGCTCATCTGCCGGACGCGCTCCCTCAAAACAATGCACCCCCACTTCGATTCGTTCAGCTAGCACTTTCGCTAGCTCAGTAACGTGAACACCAGCCCCTCCATAGACATGAGGGGGATACTCGCGACTTAGCAAATCGACACGCATGGGAACGCCTTTCTAAAAAACGATTTAAGAGCTATTTACTAGACTAATAGAATCAACATTTACAGGGGCGGGAACGAAGTGTTGATTCCAAACCAGCCCCCAAAAGAAATAATGTGTCCTATCCTAAAAATATGCGTAAGAACAATGTACTGGTCATGATTCTAGCCGGTGGCGAAGGTAAAAGACTGATGCCACTAACCTTAGATCGCGCGAAACCCGCGGTTCCTTTTGGGGGAATCTATCGTCTCATCGATTTTGCCCTTTCCAATGTGGTCAATTCGGGGTATTTACGCTCGGTAGTCCTAACTCAATATAAATCCCATTCTTTAGACCGCCACTTGGCGACCACCTGGAGAATGTCGGATTTGCTCAGCAACTATATAGCCCCGGTTCCAGCCCAGCAAAGGCGGGGAAAACACTGGTATTTGGGCAGTGCAGACGCTGTTTATCAGTCTCTCAACATCGTTCGCGATGAAGATCCGAAATACCTGGTTATTATCGGTGCCGATAACATCTATCGGATGGATTTTTCCCAAATGGTAGATGATCATATTAAATCTGGTTTACCCTGCACGGTGGCTGGTATCCGTCAGCCAATCGAACTGTCAAGCAGTTTCGGGGTAATAGACCAGGACGGTGGCACGGTTAGGCGTTTCCTAGAAAAGCCAGATACCTGCGAAGGACTGCCGGATGACCCAACTAAGTTCTTGGCCTCTATGGGGAATTATGTTTTCACTACTAAAGATTTAGTAGCCGCGCTGCAAGCGGATGCGCAAAACGAAGAATCCAAACACGACATGGGTGGAGATATAGTTCCCTATTTCGTCGAGCATGGCGGGGTTAATTGCTATGACTTCATTAAGAACCAGGTTCCAGGTGCGACCGACCGCGACCGCGATTACTGGCGGGATGTGGGTACGATTGATGCCTTTTATGATGCTCACCAAGATTTACTCTCGGTGTCGCCAGTTTTTAACCTCTACAACTATGAATGGCCAACTTTTACCAAACTAGATGCCTGGTTACCTCCCGCTAAAAGCACTTTTAATGATGCGAGTCGGCGCGGTGAGGCTCTAGACTCTATTGTGTCCCCTGGGGTTATTATTTCGGGTGCTCTGGTGGAGCGTTCCATGCTTTCCCCGATGGTGCATTTACATTCCTACTCACATGTTGATGGTTCGGTACTAATGCATGGGGTAGATATTGAACGCTCCGCAGTGATTCACAATGCTATTTTAGATAAGAATGTCCGAGTCGGATCCGGGGTACAAATCGGTGTCGATCACGATAGAGACCGCGAGCGGGGCTTTATCGTTTCCGAGGGCGGAATCACGGTAGTCCCCAAGGGAACAGTGGTAAACGAATAGCCCATTTAACGCTAGCAATAGCTAATGGGTGGGGCAGATATGGTTTCATATCTGCCCCACCCATTTTTGATTGGTCTACCAGATTTTAGGGATAATACCCAGGCTATTGCCCGTTTTCTTGCCAGATAGTTAGCCGATTTTTAGCTTAGATACCACTGCTCAAAGAGCCGATAATTGCAAAACTGAAAATATAGAAAGCTACGGTTAGAACCAGACCAGCGATAAAACCGTTACGGCATTGGGTTGCCGTCTTAGGCTTGGTATTTTTCCACACCAACCAAAGAACCAACCCTGCAATGGGAATAAAGAACCCCAGAACTGCCCAGCCGAAACTACCGGTGTCTTCGGCATTCGGACTTGCTACTCCCCCACTTTGATAACCCTGTATAGGAGCTTGTGGCAGGGGCTGCCCGTAGCTAGGTTGCTGCCCCACCTGAGGCTGCGTCGGCGAGCTTGGCGGGTAGGGATTAGAGCTATTATTTGGATTGGGATTGGGGTTAAATTGACTCATTATTATTCATCCTTTAGATAGAAAACTCAGAATTATTTTCCTGTAAAACCCGGACAACTAGCAAATTTTAGGCTTGACTGAATTTTGATACAGAAATTTATTCCAGTACTGAAGACGCTTCTTTCAAGTCCTCTGTACCGCTTTCAGCACCTCTAACTGCTAAATAATTTCTTCAATTCTCTAATACTTCCCAATTAAACCCAAGACTATTGGCGCAGCGGGGCGTGGAAAACCCCGGTTATCTGCCCGCTACCAGAGCCAAGATTATTAAAGGAGCGAACGTGAAATGCAATAGCGGTAGCGGTGGATACTCCATAGGGAACGCTGGCGTTGTCTGGGGTTAACAGTTGGGCAGTCATCGAGATAATCGGTTCATGTCCCACTACCAAAATGGTTTTACCGCCTGTCGGTCCATACTCTTCCACTAGGCGCAGCAGCCGCTCCGGGGAGCAATGGTAAAGCTCGTCCTCTGCCAGTAGTTGAACGCCTTGGTAGAATTGTCCCAGCTGCCTCGCAGTTTGAGTGGCGCGAGTCGCCGTAGAATGCAATATCAGCTCGGCTTCAACGCCCTCTTTAACCAATAACGTCCCCAGCTCTCGCGCCTGCCGCACCCCAGCCGGGGTTAAAGGACGAGAGTGGTCGCCGTGGCCGTAACCAGCCTGCGCGTGTCGTACCAGGGTTAATTTGTAGCTCATACTTCCATCCTAGCTAAGCCTCTAGAATGAAAACTAAGGACAAGGAGGAACATGGCTTTAGCTAAAGGACCAGAAGACAATATCTGTTCAGCCCGCCGGTGCGAAAACCCGGCAACCAAAGCGGTATTGTGGCGCAACCCCAAGATTCCCCGCCCCGTACATAAAACCTGGCTGACTTGCGATGAACACGCTGATTTTTTGCGGCAATATCTGGCGTATCGCTCTTTTCCCACCAAGGTAGTTCCCTTTAGCGAGATCGAGACGGCAACTTTGGATTAGTCCCCGAATTACCCACTAGCCCCAGCAAGATTACGAGTAAGGCCGGCTGCTAGCTAAGTCAGTTCCACCAGATCCAGGTAATCATCGCTCCATAAATCTTCATCCCCATCGGGCAGCAGCAACACCCGCTGCGGATTGAGCGCCTCAACGGCACCCGGATCGTGGGTCACCAGCACCACTGCCCCCTCGTATTGGTCGAGGGCGTGCAAGATTTCTTCCCGAGACGCCGGATCCAAGTTATTGGTAGGTTCATCTAGCAGCAGCACATTGGCGCCACTTACTACCAGGGTGGCTAAAGCGAGACGGGTTTTTTCTCCCCCCGACAGCACGCTAGCGGGCTTAAAAGCATCTTCCCCGGAAAATAGGAACTGTCCCAAAATGTTACGCACATGGGTTTCATCCAGGTCGGGCGCCGCCGCGGTCATATTTTCATAAACCGTGCGAGCCGGATCCAAGGTTTCGTGTTCTTGGGCGTAATAGCCCAGTTTGAGGCCGTGCCCGGGAACAACTTCCCCCGAATCTAGTTCTTCAATCCCGTTTAATAGGCGCAGCAACGTGGTTTTACCGGCTCCGTTTTCCCCCAAAACCACCACTTTGCTGCCGCGATCGATTGATAAATCTAGGCCGGAAAATACCTCTAGGCTGCCATAAGATTTCGCGAGGCCGCGCGCATTCAGCGGTACTTTGCCGCAAGCTAGCGGAGTAGGAAAACGCAGGCGAGCAACCTTTTCGGCCTTGGTTTCGCTCCCGGCCTCTTTTACTAGTTCTTCGGCTCGGCGCAGCATTTGTTGCGCCGCGACTGCCTTAGTGGCTTTAGCCCGCATTTTCTCGCCCTGTTCGCGCAATGCCTGTGCTTTCGCCAAGGCGTTTTGGCGCTCGCGGCGCCGCCGCGCCTCATCTTGGGCGCGTTGCTTCAGGTAGGCATCCCAACCCAGTTTGTATTGGTCGATCACTGCCCGGGAGGCATCCAGATACCAAACCTGGTTTACAGTGTCTTGTAGCAGCGCCGTGGAGTGGGTAACCATGACAAAGCCGCCGGCATAGGTGCGCAGAAAATCGCGGAGCCAAATAATGGAGTCATGATCTAAGTGGTTGGTGGGCTCATCTAAAAGCAGTACATCTGGTTGGGAAAACAGTACCCGCGCCAGTTCTACCCGGCGGCGCTGCCCTCCCGAAAGCGTGGCGAGTGGCTGAGTTAGTGCGTCTTGGTCAAGCCCTAAGTTATGAGCGATCTGCATAGCCTCGGAGCGGGCGGCATAACCTCCTAGGCGAGTAAATTCTTCATCCAGCCGGGCGTATCTTTCTATCGCCCTGGCCTGGGTTTCCCCGCTGGTGGTAGACATTTTTTCTTGAGCGTTCTCGATTGCCCGCAAAGTGCGATCCAAATCCCGCACCGCCATGATCCGGGAAATCCCGTCCTTTTGTTTCACCCCCACTGCCGGGTCTTGTGACAAGTACCCTACCGACCCGGAGGAAGTAACTTTGCCTTGAAAATCGATATTATCGATTAATTCTTGGGCTTCGTCCTCGCTAAGAGATCCGCTAGAGCGATGTTTACCGAGAGCAACTAGCGCCGCGATTAGGCGCATAGTAGTGGTTTTACCAGCGCCATTGCGCCCCACTAGACCGATCCGCATCCCTTTATCAATCCGCAAATTGGTGCGGGAGACCAAGAGCCGCTGCCCGATCCGCACTTCCATATCTTGCGCATTAATCACCCCGCGATTCTACCCAGGAGCTGGCCGTAGTTAAAACCGATACGGCTATTGCTTGGTCCGCTACTATCCCGTATTTTCGAGGATAGGAGTAGGTCGAAGCAGATACCGAACCTCAGATATGAAATAGCTAGATTACAGATTTAACAGACCAGAAATAGATGTCTTTGCCCGTTAAAATAAGGATATGAGCGATATTAGTGAATTGCGTAAACCCAAAGCCTGGATGACCGATATGGATGGAGTGCTGGTGCACGAATCCGTGGCGCTACCAGGAGCATGCGAGTTTATTGAAACCCTGAAAAAGAAAAATATCCCGTTCCTGGTACTAACTAATAACTCTATCTTTACTAACCGTGATTTAGCTGCACGATTAAAAACCTCGGGATTAGAGGTTCCCGAAGACCGCATCTGGACTTCGGCTAACGCTACTGCCGAATTCTTAAATAGCCAGTCCCCTAACTCGACCGCGTTCGTCATTGGAGAAGCGGGACTTACCACCGCAATCCATGAAACCGGTTATATTATGACTGAAACCAATCCGGAATATGTGGTTCTAGGTGAAACTCGCTTCTACGATTTCGTCAATATTACCAAAGCGATTCGACTAATCGAAAAGGGCGCGAAGTTCATTTGCACCAACCCGGACACTACCGGTCCTTCCGAGGACGGAACTCTGCCCGCGGTGGGGTCAGTAGCCGCGATGATTACCAAGGCTACCGGGCGGAGGCCCTATTTCGTGGGTAAACCGAATCCGGTGATGTTCCGGGCGGGACTCAATAAGCTGGGCGCCCACTCCGAGGACGCGGCCATGGTTGGTGACCGCATGGACACTGATATTCACGCCGGTGTAGAAAGCGGTATGGATTCCTACCTAGTGTTATCAGGTTCAACTTCCCGCGAGGACATCCAGAAGTTCCCCTATCGCCCCAAGGCGGTATTCAACGGGATCGGGGATCTACTACCTCTACTTGGATAGTCTGGTTAGTACACCTCTCTGACTGTTAAATCATTGGGGAGGCGCCCGGCCATTGGCCGGGCGCCTCCCCTTTCAGTACCTGATTATTCTAGTCAGTTAGCGTCCCCAAAGTAGCTACCATCACGGCTTTAATGGTGTGCATCCGGTTTTCTGCTTGGTCAAACACTACTGAGCGTTCCCCACAGAACACCTCATCGGTAACTTCTAAGGCATCGAGACCAGTTTTTTGGTAAATATCCTCCCCCACGGTGGTGGCGCGGTCATGGAAAGCAGGCAGACAGTGCAAAAACTTTGCCTGCTGACCGGCTTCCGCCATTAGCTGGGCATTCACCTGGTAGGGCAAGAGCAGCTTAATCCGCTCATCCCAGACTTCTTTCGGCTCCCCCATCGAAACCCAAACATCGGTATACAAGAAATCCGCACCCTTAACCCCAGCAGCCGGATCATCAGTGTGGGTGATTCTCGCGCCGGTTAGAGCCGCAATTTCATGGGCTTTATCAATCCAGCACTGTTCATTCCACAGCTGCTTCGGTCCGATAATTCGCACATCCATGCCCATCATTGCCCCGGAAATCAGCAGCGAATTCGACATATTATTGCGAGCATCACCCAGATAGGCAAAGGAAATATCCTGCAAGTCGCGTCCGGAATGCTCCATCATAGTTAGCTGGTCACAAAGCATTTGCGTGGGATGCCATTCATCGGTCAAGCCGTTCCAAACCGGCACCCCCGATAGGCGCGCCAAAGTTTCTACGTCCTCTTGACGCCGTCCTCGAAACTCAATGCCATCATAGAAGCGCCCCAATACCTGCGCCGTGTCCGCCATAGATTCCTTATGCCCAATCTGGGAGGCCACCGGGTCGAGAAAAGTTACATGGGCACCCTGGTCGTAGGCAGCTACTTCAAAAGAGCAGCGCGTGCGGGTAGAAGTTTTTTCAAAAATTAGGGCGATGTTTTTACCTTTCAAATAAGGCTGTTCACTTCCCGCCCGTTTGGCTGCTTTTAGCTGCGCCGCCAAATCCAGCAGATACCGCCATTCCTCGGCGGTGAAATCAAGTTCTTTTAGAAAATGGCGACCAGATAGTAATGCCACAGTTTAACCTTTCTATTTTTTTCTTACTATTGAGCTAAATCTGTTTCCCCGATTCAGACCCCGCTATTTATTCAACAGCTGCTCGCGATAACGGACAGGTCATACAGCGCGGCCCGCCGCGCCCGCGCCCCAGCTCTGCACTAGGAACTTCTAAAACCTTTACCCCTTGGGAGCGCAAGTAGTCGATGGTTTGCCAGTTGCGGTCATAGGAGGTAACCACGTTTTCGCGAAGTGCCAGCAGGTTACAGGCATCATTCCATTGTCCGCGTTCGGCACCACTATCGGATTGCGGGGTTTGCAGAATATTAACCGCGCTTACTCCTGCCGCCTGGGCAAGAATCTCATGCATTTCGGCTTCCGGATGCAGCTGCCAAGAGATTTGACCGTCTGCGCCTCGGCGAGCAGTAACACTCGCCAACATTCCCAAGTTCTTGTATTTATAAAAAGTATCGCGATTAATCATCGTCAGCACCGTATCTAAATGCATTTGGGCTCGCTCCATCGGCATCAACAACCCGGTAACCATATTTATTGCTGAGGACGAGTCTAGGAGTAAGCGGGAAGCAAGGCGCTCGAAACCTGCCGGGCTGGTACGTTCCGAAATCCCTACCAGTACCGAGTGTTCCGAGAGTATTTCTACATCCCCTCCCTCGGTGGAGGCGGGGCTGTCAGCTACGCCTGCGCCAAACTGGGTAAGATTATCGCTAAAATCTGGATGGAACCGGTAGATAGCCTGCAAGTTTAAGGTTTCACGGCGACGGGCAGTCTTTTTCATGGCCGAGAGCATAACTCCCCCGCCAATCCAAGCAGAAGTATCGCGGGTAAATAAATGGTTAGGTAATGCCCCCAAAACCAAATCCTCAACACTAACCCGGGCTAAAACCACTGAGGAAACTTTTCCCAGCTGTTCCTCAATTTCTTGGCGCGTAAGTCCACAGAGCAAAATCTGTGCTAAACGTGAGCTTTCTTGCGTATCCAAATACTGGCGTAACCCTTCGCTAAGCGAAACTCCGAAATGACGTTCATTAATTGTTTCCGCCAGCAACCATTTACGCGCTGCCTCTATATCTAAAGTTTCCGCCAATAAATCCGCTAAGTAAACCACCTCGGCATTTTCGGCGCTAAGAATAGCGGTGAAAGTATCGTGATCTTCACGCGCCTTTTCTAGCCATAAAATATCGTCGAACAGCAGTTCGTCTCGATTAGAGGGGGTGAGGCGATTGAGCTCTTTACCTGGGCGATGTACTAAAACTCTCTGCAATCTACCAACTTCAGACCAGACCCCAAGTGTCATAGACTTCCCCCTGCTAGATTTCTCTAACAGCCTATGTTACCTCATTAAACGTTAAAGCCGAGAGCCCGCAGCTGTTCGCGTCCGTCCTCGCTAATGCGATCTGGTCCCCAAGGTGGCATCCACACCCAGTTGATTTGAACCCGAGACGCCATCGCCGAAAGCACCCACTGAGTTTGCTCTTCCAACACATCGGTGAGTGGACAGGCGGCTGAGGTAAGTGTCATTTCGAGAACCACTGTCCCATCTTCTTGCAGTTCAACCCCATAAATCAGCCCTAAATCCACGATATTAATCCCCAGTTCGGGGTCAATAACATCTTTCAGTGCTTCCAGTATTTCCTCTTTGGTGGGGAGCGCATTTTGCGGGGTGAGCGGGGAAGGCTCGGCAAACTCTTGTGAGGAATGCTGGGGGGCAGCTCCGTACCTTGTCGCTCTGCCCGATTTATCGGTATCTAAGTGTCCGTTTTCGCTATCATGCCCATGGACATGGGTTTTCGAGGGGAGATAGGGACCGGCATTTTCATTACCAGCAGCCACTGCCTGAAAGCGCTGGGGCACTTCAGCGGTGTTTTCCCAGGGACGTTCTTCACTCATGTTCTTGCCTCGCTTGCGTTTTGGCGATTGATTCTCTCAGCGCCATCCACCCTAAGAGGGCGCATTTAACTCGGTTGGGAAACTTGGAGGTTCCTTGCAGACTGGCGGCATCTTCTAGGGAATCTAGCACTTCGTCAGGAAGTTCCAGTCCCCGCGAATGCATCATTTGGTCGAAATTATTCCAAAGCTGTTCCACTTCCGCCAAAGATTTTCCCGCTACCAAGTCATTCATCATTGATAGTGATGCCTGGGAAATGGAACAGCCCTGCCCCTGCCAGGCAAGATCGGCCAGAGTATCGCCCTCTAAAGTAACTGCTAAAGTAACTTCATCCCCGCAGGTAGGATTAACTTGATAGGACGAGGTATCTGAAGGCGTTACTGGAGAGCTGCCGTGTTTTTCCGCGGCATGATCCATAATCACCTGCTGATATAGCTGATCAAGAGCCGAAACCATTATTCCCCCCTTTTAAAGAAACTACGTACGGTTTCTAAACCATCAATTAGGCGATCAATATCTTCGCGCGAAGAAGTAAGCGAAAGAGATGCCCGACAAGAGGAACGTAAACCATAGTGGGCGTGCAGCGGGAGGGCGCAGTGATGCCCTACCCGAATCGCCACGTCCTCGGCATCTAATACCTGCCCCACGTCATGGGGATGGATACCAAAGAAATCGAAAGCCGCGAGTCCTACCCGTTCGCGGTAATCTGTAGGTCCTAGCAGCCGCAGACCTTTAACGCTCGCTAAGCCCTCCAATAGATACTGAGTTAGGAACAGTTCATGCTGACGTATCCGTTCCATTCCCACTTTCTGTAAATAATCAAGTGCCACCGCCCAAGCGTGAATCTGGGCTACCGCTTGCGAGCCGGCCTCGAATCGCTCGGGGACAGGTTGGAAAGTGGTTTTGTCCATGTTTACATCGGCAATCATGGAGCCACCTGCCAGGAAAGGCGGCAATTGCTCTAGCAATTCCCCCCGGCCATATAGCGCCCCAATACCGGTGGGACCTGCCATTTTATGCCCGGAAAAGCAAGCAAAATCCGCGCCCAGGATTTTAATATCTAAGGGCATATGAGCGCTGGACTGGCAGGTATCTAACACTACCCAAGCCCCCACCGCGTGAGCCGCCTGGATAATAGGTGCTATATCAGTAATCGCCCCCGATACATTCGAGGCATGAGTTACTGCCACTACCTTGGTGTTCGTAGTGATAACGTTCAGGGTTTCCAGGTCAATCCGACCTTCATCATCCAAATCCAGATAGGCGAACTCGCAGCCGGTGCGCTGGCTAAGTAACTGCCACGGTACCAAGTTGGCGTGATGCTCTGCCCGCGTAGTAACCACCCGATCACCCTTGCCTATGAGGGGAGCCCCGCCATCAATCCCGGGGTTAGACAGGCCATAGGCCACCAGATTTAGCGCCTCGGTGGCATTCTTTGTCCAGACAATTTCGCTGGGATTTGCTCCGATAAAGGAGGAGAGGACGCAACGCGCATCCTCGAAATACTGGCTAGATTCATCAGCTAGCAGGTGAGTACCCCGATGCACCGCTCCATTAGAGTTTTCGTAAAAACTACTTTCGGCTTGCATCACTGAACGCGGTTTTTGAGAGGTGGCGGCCGCATCCAAATAGACAATCGGTTTCCCTCCCCGTCCGGTGCGGGAAAGAATCGGAAAATCGGCGCGCAAACGCGTCAGTTCCGAATCGGAAAATGGCGATTGCACTGGCAGCATCCTCTCAATAACTAATGAAACAGGGCTTTATGGTCGGAGATTGTTTACAGATAGGAGTCGTATCCGCTGGTCTCCAGCTTGTCAGCCAGCTCGCTCCCCCCAGAGTCCACAATCCGCCCTTTGGCAAATACGTGCACAAAGTCCGGCTTAATGTAGTTCAAAATCCGCGAATAGTGCGTGATTACCAGCAGCCCGCAACCAAGATTCTCGTGAGCATGATTTACCCCCGCCGATACGGTGCGCAAAGCGTCAATATCTAGACCAGAGTCAGTTTCGTCAAGAATAGCGAACTTGGGGTGAAGGATTTGCATCTGCAAAATCTCTAGGCGTTTCTTTTCCCCACCAGAAAAACCGGCATTGAGGTCGCGACTAGCGAACTTTGGATCTACTTTTAAATCCTCCATGGCGGCTTTTAGTTCCTTTACCCAAGTACGTACCGGCGGAGCTTGCCCATCAACCGCAGTCCGGGCGGTACGCAAGAAGTTAGACACCGTGACTCCGGGAACCTCCACCGGGTACTGCATTGCCAGGAATAAGCCGGCACGTGCCCTTTCATCTGGGGAAGATTCCAGGATATTAACCCCATCTAGGAGCACTTCCCCGCCCTCGATATGGTAACCGGGGTGACCGGCAATCGAATAGGCCAAAGTAGATTTACCCGAACCATTCGGTCCCATAATCGCATGCTTTTCCCCGGAATTCACCGTTAGGGAGGTACCTTTCAAAATCTGCTTTATCCCGTCGGGAGTTTCTACCGAAACCTGTAGGTCTTTAACTTCTAGTTTCCCCATTTATTCATTTCCTTTACTGCGGCTACAGGCAGAAACATAAACCGCCTGTCCTTTGATTTCAAGCTGATAACACTTAACTGGCTGGGTAGCAGGCAAGGTAGGCTGCCCGGTATTCAAATCGAACTGGGCACCATGTCCCCAGCACTCAATTGCGCATCCTTCTACCTCGCCCTCATCTAAAGCTATGTCCCCGTGAGTACACAGGGCATCTATCGCGTGCCAGCCGCCTTCCTCGTCACGCACAACGGCGATTGGAATCCTTTTACCCTTTTCATCGGTTATTTCTGCGCGTAGTGCTTGTCCGGCTTCTAGCGCGTCCACTTCACAGACTTTTTCTAGGCTCATAGCGCACCCGAGCCTTGTTCTAACCGCGCGTCAATCACCTGTAATAGGCGTTCTTCAATCTCGTTGATTCCAATCTGGCGGATAAGTTCAGCAAAAAATCCATGTACCACCATTTTTCGGGCGGTAGCTTCCGGAATACCGCGCGACAACAAATAGAAGAGCTGTTCGTCATCAAAACGCCCGGTGGCAGAAGCATGTCCAGCTCCCGCGATTTCTCCGTTTTCAATCTCTAGGTTAGGTACCGAATCAGCTTTTGCTCCCGGGTTTAACACCAGGTTACGGTTTTGCTCATAGGAATCGGTATTGAAAGCCTGTTTGCCAATCAGCACATCCCCAATCCAGACCGCATGTGCCTGCGTTCCTTGCAGCGCTCCTTTATAGTGCACATCGGAACGGCAATTTTCAGCAATGTGATTGACGAAAAGGCGGTGTTCTTGATGCTGGTCAGTGTCGGTAAAGTAGACACCTAACATTTCGACTTCCCCGCCCGGTTTATCTAAATCGATATCAGGGCAGATTCGTACCAAATCGCCCCCCAGGGTGACTACGATATGTTTCAGCTTTGCGTCTTTTTCCACGTTCATGCGGTGATTAGCCGCGTGTACTGCCGAGCGTTCCCATTGCTGAATCGAAACTATTTCTAGCTCGGCTCCGCTTTCAACATTTATCTCAACCCCCTGGTTGAGTTGGGCATCACCGCTGTGTTCCAAAATTAGCAGGGCTTTAGCCTGTGGTTTCACATCTATGCAGATATGTTGGGCAGCCGGAGTCGGGTTTTCCCCAATTATTTTGATTCGCAATGCTTCGGGAAACTGGTCAGCAATAACTAGGTTTACTATTTCCTGGTGGTTATTCCATTCGACAACGCTCGCCCGATCTCCGGGAGCCCCGATTTTACCGTGAATATCGCTGTCGGTAGCTATTTCGATATACGAGGACGCGCCCAGATTTAGGCGTTTACCTGAGTTTAAAACCTGCCCCTCAACCTCAACTGTAGGAGAACTTCCCTCTAAAGTCTCTGTAAGCAGCATCTTTATCCGCTCTAGCGGGGTAAAGCGCCAATCTTCTTCCCGCCCGGTCGGCATAGGAATATCAGAAAGATTAAAAGAGGTGGGACGGTCAGCTCGGGAAGAAGCTGCGACTACTTTATGGTCTGCCTGTTTTAGCATCTTTGCCATTACCCCACCGATCCTTCCATTTGCAGTTCGATTAGGCGATTAAGCTCCAGGGCGTACTCCATGGGTAGTTCTCGCGCGATTGGTTCAATAAAGCCACGCACAATCATCGCCATTGCTTCAGTCTCGCTAAGTCCCCGACTCATCAGATAAAATAGCTGGTCGGCACTAACTTTAGACACCGTAGCCTCGTGTCCCATCTCGACATCATCGGTTTGAATATCCACATAAGGATAGGTGTCAGTACGCGAAATTTGGTCTACCAGCAGCGCATCACAAACCACTGATGCTTTGGAATGTTTAGCCTGCGGAGCAACGTGTACCAGCCCCCGATAAGACGAACGCCCCCCGTTACGGGAAATAGATTTCGAGACAATTGAAGAGGACGTATTGGGCGCTAGATGCAACATTTTTGCACCGGTATCCTGGTTTTGCCCTTCGCCCGAGAATGCCACTGATAGCGCCTCTCCGCGCGCATTTTTCCCGTTCAAATAGACCGAGGGGTACTTCATATTAGTTTTTGACCCCATATTTCCGTCTACCCATTCCATAGTGGCGCCCTCTTCGCAGATGGCGCGCTGGGTTACCAGGTTATAGACGTTGGTAGACCAGTTTTGAATGGTGGTGTAGCGTACCCGAGCATCTTTGAGACAGAAAATTTCTACAATCGCAGAGTGTAGCGAATCCGATTTATAAATCGGGGCGGTACACCCTTCCACGTAGTGAACGTAAGAGCCCTCGTCAGCAATGATTAGGGTGCGCTCGAACTGCCCCATATTTTCGGTGTTGATCCGGAAATAGGCCTGCAGGGGGATTTCGACCTGTACTCCCTTGGGAACATAGATAAAAGATCCCCCCGACCATACCGCGGTATTTAGAGCCGCAAACTTGTTATCACCAGCAGGAACAGCTTTCCCGAAGAAGCGTTTGAACAGGTCTTCGTGTTCGCGCAGTGCGGTGTCGGTATCTAGGAAGATAACTCCTTGTTCTTCCAAATCGCCGCGAATCTGGTTGTAGACCACTTCGGATTCATATTGAGCCGCCACCCCAGAAACCAGGCTTTCGCGTTCTGCTTCCGGAATCCCTAGCCGGTCATAGGTTTTCTTGATGTCCTCGGGCAAATCTTCCCAGGAGCTGGCTACCTTGTCGGTCGAGCGCACGAAATATTTAATCTGATCCATTTGCAAATCAGATAAATCAGGTCCCCAGGTAGGCATCGGCTTACGTTCAAAAACTTTGAGGGCTTTTAGTCGGCGTTTAAGCATCCATTCGGGTTCGTCTTTCTCGGCAGAGATGAAACGTACTACTTCCTCGTCAAGACCACGCCTAGCGCTTTGACCAGCTGCATCGGAGTCGTGCCATCCGTACTCGTATTGAGTGCCAATCGAGTCTATAACCTGCTGGTCAGCAGCTTCTTTTTGTTCTTTAGTGGCAATCACCGGTGGTGATGATGTCATTTGTGTGTCAATCCCTCTTTTGTTGTTTCCTTGTGCTCTACTGTGTCATGTTTAGCGGTTAATAGGGAATTTAGGAGTGGGCAGAGCTATTGGCACCGAGGTGGTACATACATGCTCCCCATCCGCCAAAGTCGCCAAGCGTTGCACATGTACGTCCAAAAGACGGGAAAACGCTTGAGTTTCCGCCTCACATAGTTGCGGAAACTCACCCGCAACTTCTTGCACCGGGCAGTTTCCTTGGCAAAGCTGTACTGCAAAACCGCCATTGCCTACCTCGCGCACCGTAGCGGCATACCCATCGGCGGTTAAGGCATCGGCGAGGGCGCGGGCACGCGACCTCGGGTCTGTACCAGCTTCTTTTATCAAAGGCGCGTAACGACGTTCAATATCGCGCGAATGAGCAGCAGCGAAACTGTCTATTCCATCCGGACCGGCGACTTGCTCAATAAATCCCAGAGCCCGACTTGCAAGTTTTGAGTAATCCTCGCTAAGCCCTTCCCGTCCTTTACCGGTAGCGATGTAGTGACGCGCCGGCCGACCACGCCCCCGTTTGGTCTGTTGTCCACTTTCGTATACTGCAATCATCTGGGCGGATTCTAGAGCAGTAATGTGGCGACGAATAGCCGCGGTAGTAAGCCGGAGGATTTTCGCCAGGTGGGCGGCGGTAACGGGGCCTTTTTCGACTATCAAATCTAGAACTGTTTGCCGAGTCGGTTCCGTGTCGCTCACGTTTCCCCTCCTTAAAAATAGACCTTAGCTATTTTAACGCATTTTAGAAACAGGTTACTTGCAAAAATGTCTACTAAAGGGAAGTGTGGCGGGTACAACACACAAATGAAGTTGAATTCGCCCTCAACAAACCGGTTGGTTTAACAAAAACCCCAATGGAGACGGCTAGCTGACGCGCGTTTTAACGCTCAAGCAGAAGCGGATCAGCTATGAAGGGCGCAGAGGGGCTACGCAAAGAACGCCAACCATTTCTCAAGGACTCAATACTCGCCAATACCGCAGCCAGAGCCGATGGATTATGTAGACTGCCGCTGAGTAGGGCATCTCTTGCTTGGTCTAGAGGAAACCAGGCAAGGCACATATCTCGTTCTTCTTCACGCCTATCGAAAGGCTGACCGCTCACAGCAGAGATTCCGCGCGCTAAAAATATCCGTAAATGTTCACTGCTACCACCGGGAGAAGTGAAGAAATCTACCAGCACTTTCCAATTTGCTGCCTGAAGATTAGCTTCCTCCCAAAGCTCTCGGCGGGCAGCGCTCAAACGATCTTCGCCCGGTTTATCCAATAAACCCGCCGGAATCTCCCACAGGAAAGCACGCACCGGATGACGATATTGACGGAGCAAAAGAATCTCCCAATCAGCAAGTTCCTTTGAAGATTCATCAGCTCCCTGAACCGGGCGCACCGCTGCAATCGCGACTGCTCCGGGGTGAGAAAGATAATCTCGACGCACCACAGGCTCATCTTTATGCAGACGCACTTGGTCACTTTGAAAATCAAACACCTGTCCGTGGTAAATCAGTTCTTGTTTTTCTACCGGATACTTATAGGTTTCATCACGCAGTTGCATAGTTTCACTTTCAGTTTCTATCAAGCTATTCGATTACTGTTCAGATTTATCATCTAGGTAGGGTTCGACCATTACCGCGCCCACTTCCTAACCTATCCCCCCTTGGTTATTTCTGCACCTAGCTGCCTATTTATTGCCGGAAGTAGATAAATCATTTTTACGCTCGCGCAACTGGCGCACTAGCAGCGGGCTCATAATAGCCACGGTCACAATCCCCGCAAGGGCGGCCGCAAAAAAAGTACCAAATATATTCACCCATAACTCCATCAAATAACCAGAAATAAACCAACCAGACACCCCTGCCCCTAACGCTAGAAAAAAGCCATAACCAGCAGCCGGGGCAACGCCCCTTAAGGCTGGTTTTCCCGCAATCTGCCGCAGACCGATTAGCAGTCCCAGCGCCCCCACGCTCATACCTACCGATTGCGCCAACCCCAAGGCAAGCAAAATAGCATTAGCGCGATTAGCGCAAATACTAGATAAACAGGCACTCAACCCCCAGGAAAGAGCCGCTACCGTCAGCCACCCAGCAGAGGCTGCTATCACCGCCTGTTTCGCTCCTCCTAAAGCGTAGAGAACCCGTGAAAGATGATAGACCAATCCGTAGCCCACCACGGCAGGTGCCATTGCCACCAGTGCCCATAACATTCCTGGAACGGGATTAATTCGCGCAAAAATATCAGTTACCGGACGAGCCACCGACACCAGCAGCGCCGACCCGAAAAGACCGATTCCGGTTACAAATCGCGTTGAAGATGCACATTCCAGGTTGAATGCCCCCTTATCGCCTCGATGGATAAGCCAAGATAACCTGGGAAACATCGCAGTAGCAATCGGAACCGCCAATACCGCATAGGGCAACATATATACCGATTGCGAGTACTGGTAGATAGGCAAAGAGCCTTCCACGCCATAGCTGCGGGTAACCAAAATGATTACCAGCACTGAGAACTGTTGCGCAATTAGAGACCCCACCCCTGCCCCCGCTAGCTGCATAGCTTTCCGTCCTCGCCCTTGTCCCAAACGTAAAGTGGGACGCCAACGAATCCCCAGACGGTAAATCGGAATAAATAGCGGTAGACTCATGGCCGCTACCCCAGCGGTAGTCCCCCAGCCCAAAATCAAAATAGCGTTATGAGCCACCTGCTCAGGATCAGAAACCGAGGGAGTAAGGTAACCAAAAATCGCGTAAGTGCTGATTACCACCAGGGAGTTAAGCAATGGACCTAAAGCGGGCAGTAAAAATTTTTCATGGGCTTGCAAAATACCGGTGCCGACTACACACAATCCATAAAGGGGCACTTGCAGCGCAAACATTTGCAAAAAGACGCTAATTAAATGGGCTTGCAGCTGCGGGTCAGCCCCTTGGGGACAAGGCATTACCTGACCTATCCAAGGTGCTAGAAAATAAACCATCACCCCTATCGGCGTGAGCAGTAACAACGCCCAGGAAATGAGAGCCGAAGATATACGTTGCACCTCGGCTCTTAACTCATCGGCAATCGGACCGGCAAGAATCGGAATAGTTACTCCCGCGAGCGCTCCCCCGGCGACCACCTCAAATAGAACTGTTGGCAGCTGATTAGCGGTAGCGTAGGCGTTCGCGAAGGCTCCCGTGCCTACCCAAGCAGATTGGGTCAGCCAACGCCCAAAACCAAAAAATCTCGAGAGTAAAGTGAGGACAGAAATTAGCCCGACAGCCGACGCTAATGCGGGCAGCCGGTTGCCTAATCCCGGTTTTTTCAACACCTGCGCCCTAGGTTATCTATAGCCCGCAATACCGCATTACCCGAGATTACCTGGGAAAAGGATATTTTCTCGCTGGCGGCGTTTAAGGTAACTACCGCCAGGACAGCCAATAGTTTCCCAGGTAGCTTAGTTTTTTGCGCTAACGCTACCCCCAGTAGCGCCCCGAGGGCGTTAGCACCGGTATCCCCCAGCATTTCCTTTTCTCCTAGGTCTTTAGGTAGTTCTAGGAGGCAAACCGTCAGCGCCCCGCTTCCTAAGATTTTGGCAGCACCTTTATTGCCCCTAAGTAGCAGGCTAATCAGAGTCCCTAGTTTTAAGCAACGCCCTGGACGCAGGTCAAATAGGTTAGCCAGATTCGCACTACCGGCAATTAGCACTGTATCTAGCGCCCAGGAGGGCAAACCGCTACCTCGGGAACGACCAATTCCAACCGCGCCTATACCGGCTCCGATTCCGATACCGGCAATCTTCAAAGCACCGGTAGTAACTTTTCCCTGAGCTAAGGCTCGCAAATGCCCGTGAAATCCCTTCGCAGCAGTATTAACGCCAGTTTTCTGTCCCGGATTAGCCTCAGCGTTATTGATGGTTACTTCTTGGGAATCAGCGTTTTCTGGTCGCGTATCAAAAGGCGTTTGCGCCTGGGTGTCATCAATATATCCCAGGGCTGCTCCTGCTGCCACCGGCACTATTGCCCCAAATTTTGCGGCCATATTGCCAGAAAGTGCCAGGGCGCTGGTCAAACAGCCAGTTGCAACTTTGATTCCCCCGCTAAGGTTTACGGTTTTGCCATGAAAATTCTGGCGTTCATAGCGGCGAAGTTGCTCGGGAGAAAGGTGCTGCACCAGATACTTCCTGGCTAGGAAAAACCCGGCACTTGCCAGTAATACCCCCTGGGCTGCCCGTGTCATTTATTTTCCTCCTTTTCTGCATCGGGAAAGGGCGGAATAAGCTGGCTAGCATAATGCTCATTGCCATAGGCTTGGTTATTTCCAGATTCATCTGCTAAAAGCGCAAAGGGAATCGAAGTATTACTCATAACCGAACCAATACCATCTACGGTGGTAACTTCTAGTTTTTCTGCGCGAATCTTCGTTAAATAATCTGTCTCATTCTTAGCGCTCCCAACAATCACTGTTCCTTTGGGAAGGGCTCCATCAATACCTTTAACGAAGTCTAAATCGATTTGACTGCCCCCAGCCTTTGTATCCTTTTCGCTAGAAATGGGGCTTAACACTAAAATCATCTGCGCCGGGTCAGTTACCGTTTCCTTAGAAATCAAAGGAGTATCTCCAGCCGAAAGGTTACTTACTAGCGCTTGTATCTCTTTGTCGGCGCTAGTTAGCCCCATACCCAAAGCAGTTGCCAATACCTGCTGGCTAGAAACTTTAGCATCAACTTTATCTGCGAGTTTACCGGCTAAAGTTGAGGCTAAAGTGTCCCGATAAGATAGCAATTCTTCGCTGAACCAACTGTCTTTTATGGTCACAGAGTTCACAATCGTACCGGTAGCTATTTTCAATTGCTCATTTATTCCATTAATTGCTTCGTCACTTACCCCCGGCATTCTCACTACTGCGACTTTCTTGCCCGCCAGCTGATTGGGAGTAACTTTACGTCCTAATACCCCAATATATTCGCTAGCGCTATTTGCCTGTTTCACCAAATCTTCATTGACCTGACGCAGTTCAGCTTGCTGCTTTGAAAGCGCTTCCACCCGCCCCGACAAGGTATCGGAAATTTTACCTTGTAAGGGTCCGGCTCCCAGTACCACCCCCATAGTGAGGGCTACCAGCACAGCCATGAGTGACACTAAGTGATAGCGAAAATCAATCATTTTTCTCCTACCTTGGTTAGCCCTTTAGTGAGGGAGCAATTCCGAAAAGCTGACGGAAAAAGTCAATCAAATCATTAAAATAGATAGCGACAATGCCGTAAAAAGTCTGTCCTACCGGAGTAACTGCCAAAGAAATTGCCACAGCCCCCACCCCTACTAGGGCGAGTAGCAAAGTTTGCCAAGTAGACACCCGTGGTTGATATAACTGAGATACTCCCTTGGCATCGACCAGTTTTGACTCCACCCGAAGGCGCGTTAGGAAGGTAGATGCCATTCCGGAGCGCCCCTTATCCAGGAACTCTACCAAGCTCGCATGGGTTCCCAACGCCACAATCATTTCCGCATCTTTATCATCGGCAAGCAGCATAGCTACGTCCTCGGAAGTTCCGGTAGCCGGAAAAACCACATGGGGGATTCCTTCTCTTTTTAACCGTTCCGTACCGGGAGCTTTACCATTCCGGTAGGCATGCACCACGATTTCCGCACCGCAACGTAGCGCCTGGTCAGATACAGAATCCATATCGCCAATAATCATATCGGGGGTGTATCCCTGTTCCAAGATGGCATCGGCTCCCCCATCTACCCCCACAAGCACCGGTTTATATTCACGAATATAGGGTCGCAAAGAACGCAAATCTTCTTGATAATGGTATCCCCGCACTACGATTAGGGCGTGTTTACCGGCAAACTTGGTTTTTACCTCGGGAACCCCCACCCCGTCTAGTAGTAAATCTCGTTCTCGGCGTAGATGTTCCATCGTATTAGCTGCGAACGCCTCTATCTGAGTGGATACTCCTTTTCGAGCTTCTTCTAAATCGGCGGCAATAGTGCCGGGAGTTTGTTGAACCCCCTCGGCAACTAACTGTCCGTTTTGGAATACCGAATTGCCCTCGATAGTTACCTTGGTTCCTTCCTTAAGATTCATAATTCTGGAACCTAAATCATCAATTAGGGTTATTCCTGCATCAACGATGATGGAAGGACCCATATTGGGGTAGCGCCCAGTAGTGGACTTGGCAGCATTAAGCACTGCACTAGGAGCCGCTGCTACCAGGGTTTCCGCAGCTATCCGGTCAATATCCGCATGGTCAATAACCGCGATTTCACCGGCTTGGAGTCGCTGAGTTAGATGCTTTGTTTTCTTATCAACTCGCACCCGCGAACTAGAGGCTAATGTTGCCTCTCGCAATTTGCGTCGCTTAAAAATACCCACGCAATAACACTACCCCAGGCGACAGCTACTAATCAGTTCCCGTGCATGGTCAAGGGCAGATTTAGACTGAGCTTTCCCGGCAAGCATCCTCGCAATTTCTGCTTCCCGTTCCTCGCCGGTTACTTCCCTCACCCCGGCCTGGTTGCCTGTTTTCGTAACTACCAGCTGTTTATCAGCCCAAGCTGCCACTTGCGGCAGATGAGTTACCACTATTACCTGGGTATGCTGCGCTAGGCGAGCCAGGCGTTCTCCAACAGCCAGCGCGGTTTGCCCTCCGATACCGGCATCGACCTCATCAAAAATAAAAGTTGGAGTGTCTTGGGATAGACAACGCGTAGCTAAACTTACTTCTAAGGCAAGCATAATTCGCGATAGCTCTCCCCCGGAAGCTCCTTGGGATACCGGTCTAACCGGCGCTCCTTTAGCTTGTCGAAGCCCAAATACCACCTGGTCATAGCCATTTATGCTGGGATTTGGAGAGCTTTCAACCACGATTTCAAAACCGGCATTTTGCATTTGCAATCCGCCCAGTTCCTTTGCAACTTTCTTTTGTAGCTCTTTTGCCAGTCTCTGGCGATTTCTGGTAAGTTCACTGCCTAATGTTTGCAGCTCGCTGCCAGTTTTTTCCAACTCTTCTCGCAAACGCGTGCCCTGATTATTTGGACCGGATAATTCAGTCAGTTTCTGACGCGCCATTTCAGCCCAGCTAAGCCAACTATCTAAATCTTTAGCGTAAGGACGATAGGCATTACGCAACTGAGAGAGTCGAGATTGGGAGCTATCTAATTCACTAGGATCTGCCTCTAAATCACTCAGATACGCGCCTACCTCGGCAGATATATCCATAATAATGGCGGAAACATCGCGAAGTCCTTGCGCGAACTGTAATAGTTCTTCATCGCTTTGACCGCCACGCTCTAGAGCCTGAACTGCCGCCCCTACCAGGCTGGCAGCATCTTTTCCATCGCCATCAGAGCCGGAAAGATAACTGTAGGCACGACTGGCAGCTTCTCGTAAATCCTCTATGTTGCCTAGCCGTTCAATTTTTCGTAACAGTTCATCTTCTTCACCAAGATAGGGCTGCAGCTTTTCTTGCAGACCAAGCCCCTCTCGCAGCCTAGACACTTCCATTTCTCGTGCCTGCTGCTGATTTTCCCACTGCTCAAGGTCTGCTTTCAGTTGTTGCCATGAGTGATACTTTTCCCGGAACTGTTTTAACAGTTCCCGATGACCGTCTTGACCATAAGAGTCCAGCAGAGCTAATTGCCTAGAGCCTGTCCGTAAGTTGAGCTGCTCGGCTTGCCCATGGATAGTAACCAGCTCTCCTCCGATTTTGCTCAGTATTGCGCTGGGAACCGTGCGTCCGCCTGCGTGAGAGCGAGAACGCCCTTTAGCTCGCACCGTACGCGCTAAAATAATCTCGTCCTCTTCAACGATTCCGCCCGCCTCGATTACCGTCTGTGCCGGTGCAGACGCTAGGGCTGAGGTAAAAATCCCCTCTACCGCTAACTCGGTTTCCCCATAGCGAACCAGGTTAGAGTTAGATTTTTGTCCTAACAATAGTTCAATTGAGGAAAGTACCATAGTCTTCCCCGCCCCTGTTTCTCCGGTTAGCGCCGTAAAACCAGGTGAAAACCGTAACTCGGCCTGGGATATTACCCCTAAATTAGTGATAGATAGCTGGTCAATCATGGCTTACCCCAGTGAACGCCAGCCTTTAACTGGAAGTTGGAATTTATGCACCAAACGCCCGGAAAATGGGGTATCAAGAATCCGGGCTAACAACACCGGAGCTTTGCCTTTAGTGGCGTGCACTATTGAAGCAGGAGGTACTTTGTGACAGTGGAGACCATCGAGCCACAGCTCCATGGAACTACGCTGATCGGGTAGTACCGATATTTCCAGAGTGGAATCAGGAGAAACCACCAAAGGACGAGTAAATAGACCGTGCGCCCCCAAGGGAGAAACCACCATCGCATCTACATCGGGCCAGACAATGGGACCGCCAGCAGAAAAGTTATAGGCGGTTGAACCGGTAGGGGTGGCAACAATAAGACCATCAGCCCCATAGGTGGTTATACCGCGCTGATCAATTCCTAATCCTAAGTGCGAAGGATGGGCACGGTCAGTAGACATAATCGCAGCTTCATTAAGCGCCCAATCAGTGATTTTACTGCCGTCAGGAAGAGTTACGGTTACCTCTACTGTCATCCGTGGTTGCACCGTGTAGGAGCCAGCAACTATATGGTTAATGACTTCTGAGATTTTATCCGGTTCTACTTCGGTTAAAAACCCGGTATGCCCAAGATTAATTCCAATTAGGGGTACTGCTTGAGTCCGGGCGGGGCGGGCAGCTCCCAGCAAAGTACCATCTCCGCCGAGGGCAATAACAATTTCAACGGAGCCATCATAGCCTTCATCTACCGGAGTAATCCCATGGTTGCGAAGCTCAGCTGCCACTTTATCAGCAGTTTCAGCCAACTCAGGTCGTGAAAGATGCCGAATCACCATTACGTGGCGTTCACTCATTGGTTTCCTCCTTTACCTGTTCATCTAGATTATTGCCTGGTTTAGCAGCTGGGCCCGCAGCAATCGCAGCCTTTACCATGTCTTTAATCTTTAGATTACTAGGCATGGCCACCCCGCGCCCTAAATATATAAAGTATTCAACATTCCCAGATGGACCAGGCAATGGTGAGGCAGCCACCCTTTTCAACCCTAACCCGTTTTCTGACGCTGAGAGGATTACCCCCATAACAGTCCTAAAATGATCTTCCAGGTCACGCACTACGCCCCCGGCTCCTAGTTTCTCGCGCCCTACCTCAAACTGCGGTTTTACCATCAGCAAGTATTCTGCATCAAGGGTAGAGGCACTTACCAGAGCGGGTATAACCAGTTTCAAGGAGATAAACGACAAATCCCCTACTATTAACTGGGCGGGTTCCCCAATTTCTTGCGGATCTAGGTAACGAATATTGGTACGATCATGGACTTCTACTCGCCGGTCTTGTTGCAGCTCCCAACGTAATTGACCATAGCCAACATCCACCGCCACTACCGAACTTGCACCCCGGCGTAATAGGACATCGGTAAAACCTCCGGTAGATGCCCCCGCATCGAGGCAACGTTTACCCGCTATCTCCGGGGCGTCCTTGCCCAATATATCGAGGACGCCCGCCAGCTTATAGCCGCCTCGGGAAGCATATTCCACCTGCGAGCTTTTAACCACTGTTATAGCCTGAGCCGGATCGATTTGCGAAGCCGGTTTAGAGATAACCCTGCCGTCAACACTGACTCTACCAGCAGTAATAATCTGGCTAGCGTGAGAGCGGGAAGTAGCCAAATGTCGGCGCACTAACTCTCTATCTAGCCGCCGCAATCTACCCACTGCTATTTCCTTTCTATCTGCGCACTCAGGGAATCTAAGGTGGCAGATAGTTTTGCAGCTGTTTGCTCCAAGTCGCTTAAAGTAATCTGCGGATAGATACTGTCAGGGTCTTTCGGCCAGTCAGCCATCTGCTTATCGATATCTGTTTTTCGAGCCTCCAGCTCTAAATCTTCCGATGAATCAGAAAAACTATTGATCGCACTCATCATCAGTCTCATCTGCGAGTTTTACATCTTCCGAAGAAAAAGAATCCTCTAAATCCTCTTTTTCCTCGAAAGCCTGCGAATCTTGCATTTTGTCTGACTGGGCGTTCTCTTCTGCCTCATCAGATAGCTCCTGATTGGGGTTGTCAGTTTCCCGCACGACCTCAAGATCTGGAAGGTGAACAAATATCCCCTGGTCACGAGCTTCCCAAACCGCTGCCACTAGTGCGCGGTAATCTTCAAGACTGAGCACCGCCCCATTATCAACCGGTTGCCCATCACGCAGCACCCGTCCATCTTCGGCCACCATAAAGCCGACCGATTCTCCGCTGGTCCACGCTCCGGTAGGTTGATGAACTGGACCTGGGTGCGGTCGCATCAGGTCAGTTAAATCAAGACCCAGGTAGGAGGGACGCCTATCCGGGTGAGCGAGAGCCACAGCTTTTGCATCAGAAACGCCGGTAAGCACATGCAAACTGAGCATATCGGCGGCTACTGCTCCCGCAATATCAGTATCGAGCCGGTCACCTACCGCGAGCGGTTTGGTAGCTTGCGCTCTACCGGCAGCTTTGCGATAGATTCCGGCAAAAGGCTTGCCAGCGGCGAAAGGTTTTTGCCCGGTCGCGTGCTCTACGGCTGCCACTAGAGAACCGTTTCCTAGGGCGAAGCCTTGCTCGGTAGGCAAAGTGGCATCTAGATTAGTGGCAATAAAGAGTGCACCATTATTTATTGCATAGGCAGCCTGCGACATTTGTTCCCAGCCCACATTCGGGCCATAACCTTGAATAACTGCTACTGGCTGCTCGCTAGCCTCGGTTACTACCGTAAATCCTGCCTCGGCAACCGTGTCTGCTAACGCCTGAGTGCCGACTACCAACACTTTTGATTCCGGATCGATTTTGTGGCTAAGAATATCGACCGCATCCATCGCGGCAGTCATCACTTCACTCTCTTCAGCAACAATTTGATGAGAGCGCAATTTATCCGCAACTTGTTGTGGGGTTCGCGAAGCGTTATTGGTTAGGAACTGCACTTTAAGACCGATTTTCCGCACCATCGCTAAGCCTTCGGCTGCTTTGGGAACGTCTCGACTTCCGGTGTAGCAAACTCCATCCAAATCCACTAGGAGCACATCCGCAGTCTCTACTAAAGGCTTGCGACTGCCATGTAAATCCGAAGGAACGTAGGGGTTATCCGCTTCTAAAACTTCCTCTAAATCAACAATTGCAACCGTGTCAGGTACTTCAGGAGTCTCTGCTTCTACCTGCTCGGCTTCGTCCTCGCGTCCTATTTCCCGTAATAAATCAGCTTTATAGGAAAGAATCCTAGCCAGAAGAACTGGTTCGTCAGGCTGGTATTTATCCAAGAAATTATTTAGCAACACTAGCGCGGCATCAGATTCACCTAAATCGTGGCGCGCACCTGCCTGCACAATCACGAGTTCTACCAAATCAGAAAGGTTGAACGAGGACGTGTCGGTTTCGGCAATTATCTCTAGGGCTTTCTCGGGTTTACCTAGCCCACGTTCACAGTCAGCTTCGATAGCCCGCAGACTGTCGGTTCCATTTAGACGCCGAGCCGCCCGTACCTCCCGGAGAGCTTCGCTATATTTACCACATCCGTAGGCTGCGAGGGCAGCTGCTTCTCTCACTGTCCCTATCCGTCCGGCGCGGCTAACCGCAGCGCGCGCATGAAGATAGGCTTCTTCGGCATCTACATCTAGTAGTGAACCAGCCATTACCAAATGGCGAGCCACTTTTTCCGCATTGTCGGGGTCTAGAGAAGACAAAGCTACTCTAGATTCACGATCTAAGTCAGAGGCTTTAACTGCCGGAGGAATTTTAGGTTCATTTTCATGACGCCATTCTTTAGCGCGGTAACGAGAATCACGCACTCCATAAGAATGCTTACCGGTTCGCGAATCTTGCCCCTCACGTTCGCGACGTTCGTCACGACCTCCGTCAAAACGCCGCCCACCGCGCCGGTTTCCTTGTTCAAAGCCGCGAGCATTATTCTTACCTGACCCCCAGGAGCGACCGGAGCGTTGTCCCCGATGTCCTCTCTCACCGCGTTCATCCTCGCGCCCTGCGCGGTAACGGTCGGAGCGATCGTTACGATCATAGCGGGATTTTCCACCCCGCGAATCATTCCATCTACCGTTGCCACGAGCGTTTTGACGATAGTCACCTTCGGATTTTCGGCTGCCACTGTAGCCGCGCGAATCGGAATGAGCTTGCCCTGAGTCCGAGCGCCGGGGGGAGGAATCATGCCCTGCCGATTGAGAGCGACGCTTGCGCCATTGAGGTTCGCGCCTAGAGCCATATTGATTGAAGTTTCCCAACTCTAATTCCTTTTCGCCATTTATCTGTTTCATCTATTTATTAGTTTCTATTCTAAACGCAAGCCCTAGGCAAGAGTGCCTTCAAAAAGTTGTCTATCCTCACTATTTCGTGGTTTTTGTCTCCGATACGTTCCGGTACAACCTGGCAAATACTAGCGTTCAATACCGTAACTTAGGCGAGGATTTGTTCTAGCTCATTCAGAATGGTTTCCGGGGTAAGTTTGGAACTTTCAAGCAAGCTATCGCGAGAATCAGTGGGTAAGAATGCCCTAGGAATTCCAAATGATTTAATCGGGGTGAAACAGTTCTCTTGGGCCAAGGTCGAACGCAGCAGCGCCCCTACCCCGTTGGTTACTTCCCCGTCCTCGATAGTCACGACTAAATCAGCCAGTTTTACCTGCTCGCAAAGCGTAGCAGAAATTGGAATTACCCAACCGGGATCAACGCATTTTACTGAGTACCCCTCTTGAGTAAGACCTTGGGAGACTTCCAGGGCGGTATTAGCCATAGCTCCAACGGCTACTACCAATATCTGTTTCCCCTCACCTGAGTGCTGATACAACACGTCTAGGTCACCGATATGAGCCTTTGCCGGTATCTGCGGAGGTATTGAACCTTTTGGATAACGCACGATTGTGGGAGCGTCCTCTATCGATACCGCCTGACCTAATAACTTTCGCACAGTAGCGGCATCTCTGGGAGCAGCTACGCGGATTCCGGGAACCATAGCGGCGATTGCCAAATCCCACATTCCGTTATGGCTAGCCCCGTCAGCTCCGGTAATACCCGCGCGGTCTAGAACCACAGTTATCCCCTGCTTATGCAGGGCAGCGTCCATCAAGAGCTGGTCAAAGGCGCGGTTAAGGAAGGTCGCATAGAGGGCGATAACCGGGTGACAACCGGCAAAAGACAGTCCGGCTGCCAGAGTCATAGCGTGTTGCTCAGCGATTCCCACATCAAAAACTCGGTTAGGGAACTGGGTACGGAATGGTTTCAAACCTACGGGTTCCATCATGGCAGCCGAGATACCCACAATTTTAGGATTACGCCGCGCCAAACGAACAATCTCTTCCGCAAATACCGCCGTCCAGCCAAAACGTTCTTTCTTTACCGGCAAGCCGGTTTCTGGATGAATCGGACCAACTGTATGGAAATGATCAGCATCATTTTTTTCGGCAGGAGTGTAGCCACGCCCTTTTTCTGTAATCGCGTGCACGATTATCGGACCGGAGAACTCTTTTGCACGTGCCAAAACAAACTCGGTGGCAACAATATCGTGTCCATTAACCGGACCGGTGTATTTAATACCTAAATCATTAAAAACAACCTTGGGGGGAGTAATTAAATCCGCCATTCCACGTTTAATTCCATGCAGCGCATCATAGGTGAGTTCTCCAGGTTTTCCCCGCGACTTTAGATGCTGTTTTCCCCAGCGTAACGCCCGCTCATAGGCGGGTGAAGTCCGCAAAGCATCCAGGTGATGAGCCAGTCCCCCAATGGTGGGCTCGTAGGAACGACCATTGTCATTTACTACAATGATTAGGCGCAGATTGGGATGTTCAGCGATATTATTGAGCGCCTCCCACGCCATACCTCCGGTCATAGCGCCGTCACCAATCACTGCCACTGTATAGGAGTCGTCTCCTTTTAGGGCTTTAGCTTCCGCGATACCTTGCGCCCAGGAAAGTGCAGTCGAGGCGTGTGAGTTTTCTACCACATCATGCGGGGATTCAGCCCGGCTGGGATACCCAGAAAGTCCCGTAGCGGTACGCAGGTCGGTAAAATCTTTCCGTCCAGTGAGGATTTTATGTACGTAACACTGATGCCCGGTATCAAAAATAATGGTGTCAGTGGGAGAAGAAAACATTCTATGTAGGGCAATAGTAAGCTCCACTACCCCCAGATTTGGCCCCATGTGACCACCGGTTTTTGCCACATTCTCCACTAGGAATGACCGGATTTCCCCAGCCAGATTAGTTAGCTCTAGGCTGGAGAGTTTTTTTAAGTCTGCCGGGTTGTTTATCCGATCAAGAATTCTTGCCACCCAGCTAGTCTAGTCATATTTTGGATTTTTGAGGGTGCAGATTGCTTTGAATGCCACTTTTGCGCCCCGCTTTTCCATGTTTTGCCCTTTTTTGTTCTGGGTATTTTTCAAAAATAAACGGTTCCGATTGCTTAATCAGTTTCGATTGCTGCCGATAGAAAATATCTATTTCACTACTTGCGTTTATTGAAGCTAGCGCGTCACACTAAAACTATGGCTCCAGAGCGCTCCCGGTTTTCAAGTTTTATTGCGACTTCGCTAGCTGGTCTCACTGTGCTTTCAATTGTTTTAGGTATAGCAGTGGGACTGGTTTCAGTGGCGTTTCATTATCTAATTAACGGCTGGTCTTATCTGATGACTGGCTTTAGCGATTACCCTGCTCACGCGGGGGATGCCCACGGATTTTTAGGGCTGTCACCGGTTTTTATCATTGCGGTTCCAGTAATTTCAGCGCTGCTTTATTCTCCGGTGGTAGAGCATTTTACGCCCGGTTCACGCGGTCATGCCGTCCCGGAAGTTATGTTTTTCGTCCGCCGCAAAGGCGGGAGAATTCCTGGACGCAACGCCCTAGTCAAGTTATTTGCGGCTTCTTTGACTTTGGGAGGAGGGGGAAATGCCGGGCGGGAAGGGCCGATTGTAATGATTGGGGCGGCTATTTCTTCTTGGGTAGGCACCCGGCTGGGCCTTAGCAAACAACGCCTGATGTTCCTGTGTGCCTGTGGGGCGGCTGCGGGGATTGCCGCTACTTTTAATGCTCCCCTGGCTGGTGCTTGTTTCGCCGTGGAACTAATTTTGGGGGTGCTTAGCGCCGAGTATTTTGCTTTCATTGTTTTTTCTTCGGTGTCGGCTTCACTGGTTGCGCAACAGTTTTTCCCTAATCAAGCCAGTATTCCTTTAGGTCAGTCTTTGGATCTTTTTTCCCATAGCGACTATATTTTGGTGACTATAGGGGCAGTGGTTGCTGCTTTAGCCGGGATTGCTTTTAGCAAACTGTTATACCTGGTTTGGGACGGCATCAACTTGCTTTACCACGGGAAAGACTGGTTTCGTCCGGTCGTTTGTTCTTTACTGCTCGGTATTTTCCTTTATTTTTTCCCGCTTCTTTACGGCACAGGTGAGAGTGTCCAGTTGCGAGTATTATCAGGCGATTTCCCAGTCTGGATGGTTTTGGCTCTATTGGGAGGACGGGCTTTGGGGGCTTCGTTCACGATTAGTATGGGAGGTGCTGGCGGGGTATTTGGCCCTACCCTGTTTGTGGGGGCGTGTGCGGGAGCAGCTTTCGGACAGGTGGTTCAACCTTGGTCGGCTTCTTCGACAGCCATTTATGGAGTAGTTGGGATGGGGGCGGCTTTCGCGGCTGCCTCCCGTGCACCCCTAACCGCGGTGTTCATTATTATCGAGATGACCAGGCAGTATTCTCTAATTTTACCGATGATGCTGGCGGTAGGGATTGCCACCGGGATTTCCCTATTTATGACCCGCTCAACAATTTATACCCAAAAATTACACCGCCGCGGTGACCGGCTGTCAGACCCGGTGTCGGATACTTTATTGGGGCGCTCCACCGCATCGGATCTGATGCACGAACCGCCTCAGCTTCTAAGTCAAGAGCTTACCCTCGCTCAGGCGGAAAGAGCCCTGGAAAATAGCGGAGAAACCTCCTTGGCGGTGGTAGATTCTCAGGGGGAATTCCAAGGCTCGGTGAGTGCCCTGCTGCTCGGGCATGAGATCGACAAACGCGGCGAGGATACGCCTTTGAGGGACATCTCCTTAACTGCAGCTTTCTGCACCCCCACTGAGCTCCCTAGTCAAATCCTCAAAGAGCTGGTAGAGTCCTCACTTTCGAACCTGCCGGTGGTGGGACGCTCCCAAGAAGTCTTGGGTTATGTACGAGGACGCGACCTAATCGTCAAGCTTTACCGGCAGCAAACCCGCGCGCTTAACCAACGTGAGCTAGGCGACTCCCTGGGGTGTCGCATTCGTAAGCGCTGGAGGAATCATCGCCACCACCGCTAACGATGCAACTCTCAGAAATAACTCGCACAACCAAAATCCAGGGTGGCAAAAGATGCGAGAGGGGGCTTGATTCGAGCGAAGCAAGAATCACCGGGGTCCCCCGAGCGCTTTTGCCGCCCCGGATACTACGCAATCGACTTAGATTCCTAGCGATTTGCACATTATTTGCTTTATTGAAATCCGCTATAGCAACGAAACTCTGGGCACGGTAAAAGATGCGAGAGGGGGCTTGATTCGAGCGAAGCAAGAATCACCGGGATCCCCCGAGCGCTTTTACCGTGCCCAGAACATTACATTTATTGCGTTATCAGGCAACTAGGTTGCGCAGTACGTATTGCAGGATGCCTCCGTTGCGGTAGTACTGGGCTTCACCGGGAGTATCGATTCGCACGGTGGCGTCAAACTCTACGACGGAACCATCAGTATTAGTCGCGGTCACTTTCATTACCTGCGGAGTTACCCCTTCATTGAGTTGGGTAATCCCGCTAATATCGAAGGTTTCAGTCCCGTCTAGGCCTAGGGAATCTGCGCTTTCGCCCTCGGGGAATTGCAGTGGCAGGATTCCCATGCCAATCAGGTTGGAGCGGTGAATACGTTCAAAAGAGCTAGCAATTACGGCTTTTACCCCCAGCAACAGTGTCCCTTTGGCGGCCCAGTCACGAGACGAACCAGTACCGTATTCTTTGCCGCCGAGCACTACCAAGGGCACGCCGGCCTGGGCATAGGACACCGAAGCATCATAGACCGGTACTACCGGAGCATCGGCTTTGGTGAAGTCCTTGGTGAAACCGCCCTCGACACCATCGAGGAGCTGGTTACGGATGCGGATATTAGCGAAAGTGCCGCGCATCATTACTTCGTGGTTACCGCGCCGCGAACCATAGGAGTTAAATTCGCGCCGTTCCACTCCGTGGGAGCTTAGGTATTGACCAGCCGGAGTCTTGGACGCAAAAGCACCTGCGGGAGAAATATGGTCGGTAGTTACCGAATCTCCTAGTTTCAGCAGCACCTTAGCTCCGGAAATATCTTGTACCGGATCCGGGGTTTCCGGCATTCCTTCAAAGAAAGGCGCCCGGCGTACATAGGTGGAATCATTGTCCCAGGCAAAAGTGGGTGAATCGGGCACCTCCAGCGATTGCCAACGGTGATCCCCCTCGAATACGCTTCGGTAATCTTGCAGATACATATCGCGATCGATAGCTTGACCAATCGCTTCTTCCACTTCTTCGGCAGCGGGCCAAATATCACGCAGGTAGACGGGATTCCCGCGGTTGTCCGCTCCCAGCGCCTCGGTTTCGAAATCAAAATCCATCGTTCCCGCCAGGGCGTAGGAAATCACCAGGGGCGGAGATGCTAAGTAGTTCATTTTCACATCGGGGTTAATCCGCCCCTCAAAGTTACGGTTACCAGAGAGCACCGACACCACGGTCAGGTCGGCGTCCGCTACTGTGTTGTGTACTTCCTCGGGTAGCGGCCCGGAGTTACCGATACAGGTGGTGCAACCGTAACCGACAATATCGAATCCCAGCTGTGACAGATAGGGCATCAGACCAGCTTTTTCGTAGTAGTCGCGCACTACTTGAGAGCCGGGAGCCAGCGAGGTTTTCACCCACGGCTTAGGCGTTAGTCCCCTTTCAGCGGCGTTCTTGGCGAGCAAACCGGCCGCCATCATCACCGACGGATTTGAGGTATTAGTGCAGGAAGTAATGGAGGCAATCACCACGTTGCCATGATCCATTGCTATTTCTTCCCCACTACCCAGTTTCACCTGGGTGGGGCGGGTAGGACGCATCAAAACCGGATCAATGGTGTTATCGCCCGCCACATAGTCGGGCAGAATCTTCTTGAAGGAATCTTTGGCCATTGCCAGTTCAATGCGGTCTTGGGGACGCTTCGGACCGGCGATAGAGGGCACTACCGTGGATAAATCTAGTTCCAGATATTCACTGTAACGTGCCTCGCGTGAGGGGTCCTGCCACAGTCCTTGCCGCTTTGCGTATTCGCGCACGAGGGCGCAGGATTCTTCACTGCGACCGGTCAGGTGCAGATAGTCAATAGTGACTTCATCAATGGGGAAGATAGCGGCAGTAGAACCGAACTCGGGAGACATATTGCCGATAGTGGCGCGGTTAGCTAGCGGAACCGCCCCTACGCCCTCGCCATAGAACTCTACGAACTTGCCGACTACCCCATGGTCACGCAGCATTTGAGTGATGGTGAGCACCACATCGGTGGCGGTAGCGCCAGGCGCGATTTCGCCGGTCAGTTTAAAGCCCACTACCCGCGGAATCAGCATTGACACTGGTTGGCCGAGCATGGCGGCCTCGGCCTCTATCCCGCCAACACCCCAGCCGAGGACGCCCAGACCATTAACCATAGTGGTGTGGGAGTCGGTACCTACCAAAGTATCGGGGTAAGCCAGCGCGCCGTCCTCGTCCTTATCGGCGAATACTACCCGCGCCAGGTATTCGATATTTACCTGGTGCACAATCCCGGTTCCCGGAGGTACTACCCGGAAGTTTTCAAACGCGCCCTGTCCCCAGCGCAGAAATTGGTAGCGTTCCTGGTTGCGTTGATATTCGATGTCCATGTTTTTTTCCACGGCATCTTTAGAGCCGAATACATCGATTTGCACCGAATGGTCAATTACCATTTCTGCTGGTACTTGCGGGTTAATCAGGTCAGGATCTTTACCTAGTTTCACGACTGCATCCCGCATTGTTGCCAAATCGACAACGCAGGGAACACCGGTGAAGTCTTGCATTAAGACGCGTGCCGGGCTGTACTGGATTTCTTGACTGGGCTGGGCATCTGGATTCCAGTTTGCAATCTGCGCGATCTGCTCTTTGGTGATATTTTCCCCGTCCTCGTTACGCAGTAGGTTCTCTGCCAGGATTTTTAGGGAGTAGGGTAGTTTTTCAATGCCGGACACCGCTTTTAGGTCATAGATTTTATAGCTCTTATCACCGACTTTTAGCTGGGTTGCCGCGCCAAAGCTATTTAAACTCATTACTTCCTCCCGCCCGGAATCAAAATATTTTCTCTTGACATCAAGATACTTTGCGCAGCTATCGAAAGCTAGTGCGCCCTACAACAAGCACCGTCCTTGAGAACCAATGAGGGACGCCCTTTGACCGTCACCCCACTTTAAAGTGCAAGAACATGAACGGGGGTCGGGCAATAGCTACCGCCATTACCCGACCCCCGTCCTGGTAATCATTCCCCAAAAGTAAGGGATTTATAAAAGAAAATACTTATCTAATTTTTACCGCCTTTGTAGTAGGCAGAGCCAAAATCTCTCTTTTAGGATTCAATATCGGCAGCGCTCCCCCACCCGTTTTCTCCCTTGGGACGAGCCTCAGGGTGCATAATCAAATACTTCAAGGTAGCAACCACCTGCCGGGCGCTATACCCATGGAACATATTGTCTTTACCACCTTTGGCGAACTGAATAATCGTATCCAAAGTCATGTAGTGGTAGTGATCGTAATGAGGAATCACAAAGCGCTGTTTTTCATGGTCATACCGGGTGGCATGGATGACATTTCCGTAAGTAATGTACTTTAAGGGCACAATCAGTTTCGCTTCTACCTCGTCATAGGTGAAACGTTCATCTTCATCAATCGGCGAAGTATCTTTCGGTTTTTCTTCCTGATATTCCGTAATTTTAATATCGGGATATAACGCGGAGGGATCCGTATAACTAATCCCCTCGTGTCCATCGGCGAAGTGCAGATGCCAATGGTCACCGTGGCGTTCAATTCTTACGACCCGTTCCGGATCATTGGGGTCTTGTTTTCCACTTCCCGGTTTAGGCTTTGGCTTTGGCTCTGCTTCCGGCTTTGGGGTCTGCTCCTTATCGGGCTTGCTTGCATTTGCGCTACCGGAGTGCGATCCGCTGTATTGCCCTATCTTGATTCGCGGGAACACCTTGGCGGGATTATCGTAAGTAATAAATTCCTGCCCGTCCTTGGTGTAGGCATGATAGTGATCTCCATGTTGCAAAATCTTCACGATTGGCAGTTTCGCCAGCTGCTGCAAGGAAACGACCGACACAAAAGGCAGTTTGCCTCCCGGAGCCGGTTTAGTATGGCTACCGGTCGTTCCTTTGTTTCCTTTTGAGCTAACTGCTGGGTTAAAGGGGGAGGACGGGCCTGCTGGACGCGGTGACCAGACGCTAGGTACGGTTACTCTCCCGCTCCCATGGCTGCCGTTATAAGTTCCGACTGCAACCCCAGGATATAAAGAGCGCGGATCACTATAGGTAATGAACTCTCGACCATCAGCAGTGTAAACATGGTAGTGATCGCCGTGTTTCAATATCTTTACTACCGCATTTGACGCGAGAGAGGACAGTTGAGAAGTGGAAACTACTTTGGCAGCTCCTTTTAAGTGACCAGCATTCTTTGCTTTTGAAGGGTCAGTGTAGGTAATGATTTCCCGACCGTCCTTAGTGTAGACGTGCCAGTGATCTCCATGCTTCCTGACTCTTACGATCTCATTGTTAGCAACTTCCGCATCTACTAACACTTCCGTGGTTTCATCTTGCTTATATTTGGGCTCTTTTGGTTGCGCAGTCGTTCTTCCCGCAGCAGAGATAGCGCTCCCTCGGGATTGAAGTTCATTGCCACCTCTAAAAGCCAGCCCCAGCGCAAATGCGCTTGAGGTAAGCACCAGGGTTAATGCCACTGCAACCCCAATTATTACTTTATTAATTTTCATTTTTCTCCTTACTTTTTGCGAAACACCAAGGCTGCTAACAGCCCGAATACGGATATGAGGACGATTACCGCGCCGGGGCGCAGGTTTTGGTAGTACGAGATAATTAGCCCCGCGTACACGAACACGAGGGAGGCTCCTATCGAAACTAGGAGCGTACCGCGATAGGTTTTAGCCAATTGCATGGCGCAAATTGAGGGGATGACCAGGATAGAGGAGACTATTAGCGAGCCAATGGTTTTGGCAGCTACCGAGACTGACAGTGCCACCAGCAGGGAGAACACAAAGTTCAGCTTTCGAGAGTTAATCCCCAGCAATCTGGCAACTTCAGTATCAAATAGCGTGAGATAAAGGTGGCGGTACAGGAGTTTGTAAATAACTAAAACTACCACTCCCACCCCCAGTACCAGATATAACTCGAGGTCACCGAGGGTTACTATCGACCCAAATAGATAGGTGGTGATAGCGCTAGAGCCACCGGAGAAACTGGTGAAAATCCCCGCCAGACCGATTGAGGCAGCCAAAATAATGACGGTAGATATTTCTTGATAGGCACGCAAACGAGCCCTAAGCGCCTCCACCCCTAAAGCAGCAATTACGCAGGCTACAACCGAGCCTACTAGGGGATTAAATCCGAAGGCTAACCCAGCGGCCACTCCCGCGAGGGAGGAATGAGAGAGCGTATCGCCCATCATTGACAGGCGTTTGAGCACAATCGGTAATCCGATTAGGGGTAAAAGTACTGCCAGGATGGTTCCTACCAGAAAAGCGCGCTGCATGAAGTCATAGGCAAGCAGATTCACCGGCACTCCTTTTATATTCTTCCAGCTGGAGGCGAGTTAGGACTCCTCTTTCAAGGCGGTAGGCTTCATCTAGGAAAGAGACGGCTTCCGTTAGATGATGGGTAATCATTAGGACGGAGTTGCCGGCTAGGCATTGCCGGCGCAATATCTGATACAACTCTAGGGAGAACTGCTGGTCTACCCCACCGGTTGGCTCGTCAAGAAGAATTAGGCGCGCCTGTTTCAGCAGTGCCACTAGCAGACCTACCCGCTGCAATTGCCCGCCAGATAGTTCACTTAGCCGATGATTTTGCACCGCCGTTAGCCCCACGTTTTCCAGTAATGCTTCCGGGGCTGTTTTCTGTTTGAGCTGCGCTAAATACATCTTGAGTAGTTCTTTAACCGTGGTGGGAAAATTTCGGTATCTGCTGACAGCTTCTTGGGATAGGTAGGCGAGGTCGCGATAGTGATTATCGGCGCTGAGCGAATCTTCAAACAGCCGGATTTGTCCTGTTTCTGCTTTGAGTTTTCCGAGGATTAGGTTCATCAAGGTGGTTTTTCCGGCGCCGTTTCCCCCTACTATCGCTGCAAATTTTCCGGCTGCCAGCGAGAGATTAACTCCTTGTAAGAGCGGATATTCTCCGTAGGTAAAGTGGAGTTTTTCTATTTCCAGTACGTTACTCATCGGAAGGATTCCATCAGGTTAGTGAGGTTTTTTTGCATTAGCCCGAGGTATCCCAGGTTTTCTTCCTCTTTAGTTAGGTGCTCCATGGTGTAGAGGGTTCCGGTTTTCGCTCCGGTAGTGCGCGCTAGAGTTTCTGCGACTTTCGGAGTGGCTTTCCCTTCAAAGAAAATGGTGCTGATTTGATGCTTTTTAACGAATTCAGCAATCGTAGCCAATTGGTTAGCTGAGGGTTCGTCCTCGGGAGAGATTCCGGTGACCGCTACCTGTTTTAGTCCATAGTCGTCCGCCAGATAGTTAAAGGCGGCATGGGAGGCAACAAAGTAGCGTTTTTCGGCAGGGATTTTAGCTATTTCCTGTTGGAACTTTTTATCTAGCGCCTGGAACTTTTCTTGAGCTTTCTTTAGATTATCCCGGTAGTAGCGGGCATTGTCCGGGTCGATAGCACTTACTTTTTCGCAAATAGTTTGCAACTCGATTTGCGCATTTTTTACGCTCAGCCAAGTATGAGGGTTGATTGCGGTGTTGTCAGTGCGCGCGGCATCTTTGTTTTTTAGCAGCGTTAGCCCTTGCGATAAATCAAGGAATTTTTCGTCTTTCCCTATCGCTTCGCGTAAATCTGAAATAAAGCTTTCCATGCCGGCTCCGTTGTAAACAATCAAGTCGGCTTTAGATAGTTCTGCCCGCTGGGCAGTTTGCAGTTCAAAATCGTGAGGTTCCTGAGAACCCGAAATCACGGATTTTACCTCCATTTTGTCACCCACGATTTGTTTACTCAGGTCGGCCACTGGGAAAAACGTGGCATACAGGAGGGGTTTTTTCGACTCAGATTTGTTGCCCACATTCGCGCTTTGAGAGTTGGTTGCACATCCGGCCGTAGACAGCAGAAAAACGGCGGCAATGACGGAAGACACCAGCGCCTTTAGTCTATTTTTTTGCACGATATTCCTAACGGTTCTCTAGTTTGATTTTCACTGACTTTTACTTACCCACTAATCTTAACGGTAATGAGAATGGTTATCAATTTAGGAGAGTTGAGGATACTCACAAACCCGAGAACGAGATTGCGCCACTTCCTCACTACCGCCAATCGTCGGCACAGAATACCGCCAATCGTCGGTGTGAATTACGGCCAATCGTCGGAACGGATCACCGCCAATCGTCGGAAAGCAATGGTAGAATCAATAATTAGATAGGCAGTGAAAGTAGAAATGGGGCGACTGAATTGAGGAAGTACAGAGAGAGAATTGCTGACGATATTTTAAAGAGGAAGCTGGAGGGCAAAGGTGCGGTAGTGATTGAAGGTCCAAAGTGGAGCGGGAAGACCACCACCGCAGAACAGATTGCTGCAAGCGTTCTATATATGGACGACCCGGAACGCAAAGAACAAAATATTGCCATGTCAGAGCTAAATGCGAAGAGATTACTACAGGGAAATACCCCTAGATTGATTGACGAATGGCAACTTGCTCCAAAACTTTGGGACACAATCCGTTTCGAGGTTGACCACCGTAACGAACTTGGACAGTTCATTCTCACTGGTTCTGCTGTTCCAGCGGACACCCAGGAAATTACCCATTCCGGTACTGGACGCTTTACTTGGCTAACAATGAGACCTATGAGCTTGTATGAATCAGGGGATTCCACAGGTGAAGTCAGCTTGGGAGACTTATTTGCGGGAATGTCAGAAATTGATGGCGGCACTACTCTAAGTATTGACCGTCTGGCTTTCCTTGCGTGCCGTGGAGGATGGCCACAAGCGGCTGATATGCGCGATGAGATAGCTTTAGATCAAGCTATTGATTACTACGACGCTGTTGTTCACTCCGACATTAACCGCGCTGATAACGTACAAAAGGATGCCGAGAGAGTTAAACGCCTTATGCGTTCCTATGCAAGAAATCAAGGAGGTCAAGTACCAAATACCGTACTTGCACAGGATATTTCTATAAACGAAGCAGCTGCTATCAACGAGGAAACTGTTGCCTCTTATGTTAATGCACTTCGCAAAATCTTTGTCGTAGAGGATTTACCTGCTTGGAATCCTAATTTGAGATCAAAAACCGCTATTCGTTCTGCCGACACGCGCTACTTTGTAGACCCTTCTATTGCGACAGCAGCTTTGGGAATAGGGCCAAACGACTTATTAAATGATTTAAAGACTTTCGGATTTGTATTTGAGACACTCTGCATCAGAGACTTGCGCGTTTTTGCTGATAGCCTCGGAGGGAAGGCTTATCACTACCGAGATAAAAATGAACAGGAATGCGACGTAGTTATTCACTTAAGGAACGGCAAATACGGTCTCATTGAAATTAAACTTGGTGGCGACAAGCTAATTGAATACGGTGCAGAGACTTTAAAGTCAATGGAAGCAAAAATCGATACCGGGAAAATGAATACTCCATCTTTTCTTATGGTTTTGACAGGAACCGGCGACTGGGCTTATCGGCGCAAAGATGGCGTTTATGTAGTTCCTATTGGTTGCCTAAAAAACTGAGAACAAAATATGAATCCTGTTTTTAGCCTTTTTCGTTTCCTGGGATTAAATATATTTTTTATCAAAACATAGCTATTACGTTTGCAAACTACACTCACCCGTAAGATTAAAAGCCAAATCGCACTCAAAAATCGCAGGAAACAGCTTAATCCTTCTAACCATAGAACCGCGCCCCCTGCTATACAAAGACAAAAATACCCATATCTAATAAACCCTTGACAGCAAAGCAACACACTCGAAATGGTGGGTGTGGGGGAAGAGGTCGTAGGACTGTAAGGACGTAATCTGGTAGCCGTGGGATACGGCGACTTTTAGGTCGCGGGCTAACGATGCCGGATCGCAGGCTACGTAGATAATCCGCTCTGGCTCTAGGTTTGTCAGCGCCGCCATCACTTTTTGTCCCGCACCGTTGCGCGGCGGATCCATTACCACCAGGGGCGGCGTCCTCATATTGCCCGCATAATCCGCGAGCGCCCGGGCATCTACCCGCCCAGCTCGAACATCAATACGTCCAGGAACTCCCGAAAGATTCTTGCGCGCCATTTTCACTGCCGTCTTTGAACCCTCCAAAGTAGAAAGCCGTCCTCCCCTGTCCAAAATTTTAGCCAGAGGACGCGAAAACAGCCCCGCGCCCGAATATAGTTCCAGGATTTCTTTCCACTGCCGGTTTCCGGGCGTCAGCAGAGGCTCACTATTCTCGCTCGCCGCGGCGCTCCCACTCTCCTGGGCGGTGTCGGCACCCTCGCCGCTTACCGCATTTCCTCTCCCCTCTCCTGGAGCAGAAAGCGCCGCGCTACCTGGCTCGCAGTCACTACTAGCCGCCGCGATTACCTGTTCACACAAAACCCGTGCTGCTTCGCGGTGTGCTTGCCAAAACCCATCTGGGGCAACCTGATATTCCCCGAAGCCAGAAACTGTTAAACGGATACTTTTCTCATTAAGGGCGTACCCGTCCTCGTCAAATAGAGTACGCCCATCCCATACCCGCAGCCCTCTCGCACTCGCCCAAGCCCGGATGCGCCCGGAGGGCACAAGCACCTTGCCCCATAAATCCGGGTGTCTAAATAGGGACGAGTCACTAATAACTGAATCGGCTAGGGGGAAACTGGTAATCTCTTGTAGCTCTTCCCCGCGGAATTTAGTCATCGCCAACCGCCCGGCACCACTAACCTCAAAATCGGCGCGCAAACGGTATCTCAGACCGTCTTCGCCACTAGCCTCCTTGTCGCCGCTAGCGTTATCCACTCTCTCACCGCCCGCGGCTTCTGCTACTGAATCACCGGCCTGAGTACCCGCGCCCACGCAGCCACTACTCACGCCTTGGCAGCTCAGCTCTCCCCCACTGGCAGCCGCCGCTTGCGCGTAAACTTCCTCGCCCCCTAAGCGCCGCAAGCAATCCGCCAGCACCTCAGCCTTCCAGGTGCGTTGGTAAGACAGTTTTACGTGACATAAATCTGCCCCTCCAACCCCGCCAGGGCCTGCCGATGCCCAAATAGGTTCACGGCGGTGCGGGGAACTTTCCAGTACCGCGCCCACCTCAGCAAAAATAACTTTGCCTTTTTTAGCGACCGGAACGGCTTTTACCTGCTCGCCCGGCAGTCCGAAACGCACCATATAGGTTTGACCGTCCTGGTATGCCAGGCAGTAACCGCCATGCACGGGGCGTAATAACCGCAGAGTAAGTTCATTCATAGTTAAAGCTCAGCAGAAAAATCGGGTTGAGTGTTCTGGTGATAGCGATCTTTTCGGTCATTGCGACTCTGTTCTATCCCCCAACCCCCGTGGACACTATCGAGCCAGGGCAAATGCCCATCGTCGCCCATGAAAGCTCCTTTAGTTAAATCTTGCGGACGACCTCTAAACACCGGGGATGAGTGACGGTATTCTTCGGGAGGACGCAAAGGCTCAACTCCAGCCCGCAGCGCTGCCCGTTCTAAGCTATCAGACAGGTTCCAAGGAACCAGCACCACCAGCACCCCTGGTATATCCCGTAGCTGGCGGCGAATATGCTTGGCAGAGCGATTATGTAAATACTTTTGCCAAGGATATTTCACCAAGTAGAAGGGGATATAAACCGTCACTAGGTCGCGCGGACAGCGCCGACGCAGCGATCGGATATGTTGCACTAAAGGACCATTTATGTCGCGGAAAGGCGAGGCCAAAACGGTAAGCGGGATTTCCAGCCCACTGGCAAGCCAGTTTTCTTTAAGGCTGTTGAACTCTGCGGAATCAATATCTACGTGTACTAACGATAATGAGGACGGGTGTGCGGCACGGGCATACGCAATCGCACGCATCGTGGGTTTATCCAGTTTAGAAACCAGTACCAGGCTTTGAACCCGCGAGGGCATCGCCCGACCGGCTTCGTAATCAGTAACGGTTATTTGCTTACCGGAGTGCCGATAGTAGCTACCAATCGACCATAACAGCAAAAACACCACTGCCATCAGCGCTAACGCCACCCAGGAGCCGTAGGTAAAACGAGAAAGAGTTACCACCGCAAGTACGGTTGCGGTGCAGATAAACCCAATTGCGTTTACTATCCAACGGCGACGCAAAACTTTTCTACTCTCCTTAAAGGTGCGAATCCTGAGTTTAACTTTCCAATATCTAAGCATTCCCAGCTGCGAAACAGTCAAAGAAATAAACACACCCACTATATACATGTGGATTAACTTGGTGGCGTGGGCATTGGTTACACAAATCAATACTGCTGCCAACAGGGCAGGTAGGAAAACCGAAAGCGAGATGGAACGCCTATCTCCCCGTCGAAAAAACTGCGGAGGCAAGAATCTGTCGCGTGAAAGTACCTGAGTCAGCTGGGAGAACCAGTTAAAAGCACTGTGAGCCGCAAAAGCTAATATCAAGGCGGTAGTGGCAGTAACCAAAAAAGCGATGAGCGGGACAGAAGTAAATACTGTGTCGGCTAACTGTGAAATTACCGGGGGAATCTCCCTGGTAGTTAGGTGATTATCAGGGGGAAGAATCTGAGAATCAAAAGCAGGAACCTTAACTCCCGTAACTTTCGCTAGGTGCAGGACGCAAAGCATCATAGTGGCACTAATCAGCCCGAACAGCACCAGGGTGATTCGCGCGTTTTTAGGACGCGGTCGATTAAAAGCCGGAACTGCGTTACTAATCCCTTCAACTCCGCTCAAGGCGACGCACCCTCCGGAAAATGCGCGCAGGAACAGCAGCACTCCTCCTAATCCCGTAAGTCCTGCCTGATAAGGCTCAAGTGGCATGATCTTTAGTGACGCGCTGGCAGCTTGCCCTAGCGTTCCCATCCCCTCTTGCACTAGCCCGAAAACCGCGAGCAGACCGATAGCCCCCATAAACAGATAGGCGGGGATAGCGAATAGCCGCCCAGACTCGCGCACCCCCAACAGGTTAAGTACAGTCAATAGCGCGACCATGCTTAAAGCTACCCCTATTTGATGGTCGCTAAACGCGGGAACCAACGCCGAAAGATAGTGCGCACCTACCGTTGTTGAAACCGCGATAGTTAAACAGTAATCAACGAGCAAGGCGCTAACCGTAACCAAGGCAGCTGAAAGTCCCAAATTTTCCCGCGAGACTTCATAGTCTCCCCCTCCGCTAGGGTAGGCACGTACCACTTGCCGATAAGAAATAATTATTATCGCCATCACCGCAAATACCGCTAACCCCACCCATAGCGAAATACCGGATGCAAAGATTCCTCCCAACCCTAAGGTGAGAAGAATCTGGTCGGGGGCATAGGAGACAGAAGAAAGCGCGTTAGTAGTGAAAACCGGCAGCGCGTAGCGTTTTGGTAATCCGCTATCAGCAGCGGACTGCCCAGTATCTGCCTGAGATTTGAAACGGTTTTGCATACCTTTCACCTCCCGATCATCCCACTATCTACAGAAATCTTACAGTTGCTAACCAGGTGGAAGCTGAAAATACTGGAAAAAAGGTTTACGCTACTTCCATGCACTTCGTTGTTTTAGGTTCGGGCAGAGTAGGAGCCCGGATTGCACAGACCCTGGACGAACAGGGGCACTCGGTAGCTATTATCGACTCCAACACCGAGGCTTTCCGTAAACTTCCCACCGATTTTTCGGGTCAAAAAGTTAGCGGAATCGGTTTCGATCGGGAAGTGCTAGAAAGAGCCAATATCGAGGAAGCCTACGCTTTTGCGGCTATCTCGAACGGGGACAACACCAATATTTTGGCGGCCCGTATTGCCCGTGAGACCTTTGGGATAGACCGCGTGGTTGCCCGGATTTACGATATTCGCCGCGCCGAGATTTATCGCAAACTTGGAATCAACACTACTTCTCCGGTGTCGTGGACAGCCTCGGAAATGTTGCGACAAATGCTGCCCGATGATTCCCAAGTTGTCTATTGCGACTCGGTTTACCAGGTGAAAATCCTGCGAGTTATCCCCAGTAACCACTGGCTAGGGCTTAGTTTGCAGCAAATCCAGAAACTACTAGATATTAAAATCGCCTATATAGGGCGAGACGGCGAAGCCTATTTCAACCTATCTACCCTGGTTGTTCAACAAGGTGACGAACTGATTTGTACCGTCCCCGCCGAAAGGGCAGCCGAAATCGAGCGGGCTTTCAAACGTCCCCCACAGCAGGAGGATTAAAATGCGGATTGTGATTGCCGGAGCCGGCTCTGTGGGACGTTCCATAGCTAGAGAACTGGTAGCTAACGGCTATGAAGTTACTATGTTGGACAACCATCCTTCCCGGATGGAGGTTGCCTCGATTCCGCAAGCGGATTGGGTTTTAGGGGACGCCTGCTCCCTGGATGCTCTCTCGAAAGCCGAAATCAGGCAAGCCGATGTAGTGGTGTGCGCTACCGGGAACGACAAAGTGAATCTGGTTGCCTGTCTGCTAGCTAAAACTGAGTTTGGGGTGCCGAAAACGGTGGCGCGGGTAAACAACCCGAAAAACGAGTGGCTTTTTGATGACGCCTGGGGCGTAGATGTTGCCGTCTCCACCCCGCGAGTTATGACTTCCCTGGTAGAGGAAGTGGTGTCGGTGGGGATTCCGGTACATTTGTTCCGTTTCCACACTTCCGACACGAATATGTATTCATTGACGGTTCCGGAAGATTCACCGCTAATCGGCAGTCCTCTATCTACCTTAGATTTACCTCCCTCGGTGGTGTTAGCAGCGGTTTTGCGGGATTCTCGTCCTCTGTCACCTCGCCCGGATACGCTACTGCAAGGTCTAGATGAGTTGTTGATTCTTTTCAGTTCCGAAACCGAAGCTGATTTAGAGCAGATTAGTACCCTATTTGCTCCCCCTCCCGAAGAAATCACCGACCCCGCACAAGAGGATTAGTTAGTTTCTAAGTTAGCTAATCGCTAGCCCGTAATTTAGCGGTTTCCTCGCGCAGTAGGGCCCAGTTAAAATAACCGACGAGGACGAATGCGGGCAGACCTAGAATAAGGCGGGCTACTCCCAGCGGAACCAACAAATTCGCGTAATACAGGGGTAGTTCTACCGCTAATCTCACCGTGAACAGTGCCACCCACATCCAGGTGCAAGTCCGGGCAAGGTTATAGAACCTACGGGAACTGGGTTTGCGCCAACTGCTCAGTTTTCCGCTTATCCCCGCAACTAGCCATCCAATAGCTGGTCGCCGACAAAGAATAGTGACGACTAATACCGCTGCGTAAACCCCGTTTATCCAAAAACCGAAAGCGAAAAAATTCTCGACTTGCCCGCTACGCCAGGCCCAAAACACACTGATTAAAGTACCGGCAAGACCGGCAAATACTTGCCTTAAGCTTTGACGGCGTAGCAGACGAATAGACGCAAAAATAAACGTGGCAGCCAGCGCTAAGATTACCGGCAGACGCAGGGAATGCACGAAAAGATAGACTGCTACCACCAAGAGGGTGGGCAGGGTGGCTTCTAAAGCTCCCCAAGGACCTCCGATTGCTGCACTCACCGAGAACTGATTAGCCCCCAGTTGCGCCCCAATTCCCCCTATCTGTCCCCTGAGCGGTTTTTCTGCAGTTTCCTTTCGTGAAGAGGACGAATCAAGGGGACAGTCCTCCTGCCCTCTAGATGGGTAGGAAGGTTCATTGACTTTATCGTTCATTGTCTACCATTGGGGATATTTGGAAACTGGGGTTTATTACGCATAACCCGTTAGCACGAGAAATCACCATTCCCTGTACGGCCAGCCGAATGCCCGGTTTGATTCCCGGAACATTTTTCCGACCAAGCCAAACCACTTCTATCGAACCGGTACCGTCAAACAAGGTGGCTGCAAAAGAGCCGGATGCGGCAGAGGCAGGGTAGGTAACTGACCGCAACACTCCATACAGGCAGGCCTGTTGGCGTTCGCGAACATCACTAACTTTAGAGGAGACCTCCCAGTCAGCGTTTTCCCGAGCGTTTTCCATTTCCCCCACACTCACTGTTGCTCTGCTTCCTCACCGGAATTTAACTGGTCAGCTACTTCCGGAGGGAGTTCAATTGGCAACAGTTCGCCGGGTACTTTGGCCTGGTCACCCCTTACTACTTCCATGCCGTGCAGGACTTCTAGGAGGCCTGCACGAGCATTTTCGTCCTCCGCCGCCTGTCCGCGCACAATCACCCGCAAAAACCAGCGCTCGCCCTCAATCCCCCACAGCAGCAGTGGGAATGCGCCCTCGCCGCTAGATTTTCCACCCGGGATTGGCCGAGCCAATATCGCTTCCCCGAAAGGACCGGGCAGCGGAAAAATCTGGTATTCCTGCGTTTTCAGCTGCTCGGCAAGCTCTTCACGAATCTCTTCCCAAAGACCCCCGGAGCGTTGCATCGCGAATGGAGAAAGCTGCATTTGGGCGGCAGCGGACACTATCTCTATCGCCAAGATATTGCCGTGCGCATCTTGCACCGGAAATACTTGCAATCCCGTAATTAGCGGAATTCTGAGAGCTCCCAAGTCTAGGAACTGGCTTCCTTTGGGAGATTCACCGTCAGAATAAGGACCTAAAGCCTGGGTAGCCTCCGGCGCTAAGTCGCCGGACGTTTCTAAGCTAGGAGCCCCTCCCTCAGCTGCGAGAGTTTCCGGCAACTGTTCCTCAGCTATCGTCTGATTGGCGCTGTCTATGGTAGCAGCGCCCTCAGTACCCTCAGTTTCCTGAGTGACCCGCTGGCGGCGAGAAGAAAAGAATCTCATCAGCACAGTTTATTCGGCGCAGTCACGGCAAACCGGTTTGCCATCTTCAGCCCCCGCCAGGCGGGAACGGTGCTGAACTAGGAAGCAGACCGAGCAGGTGAACTCGTCATCTTGTGCCGGAATAACCTGGACAGATAACTCTTCACCAGACAAATCCGCGCCGGGCAGCTCAAAATCTTCTGCCGCCGCATTTTCGTCCTCATCAACCTCAGAAGAACCAGAGGCTTCCGCGCGGCGAGCCTTCAGTTCTTCCAGGGAATCTTGTTCCTCTTCTTCTTCATTTTTACGGGGGGCGTCATAATCTGTTGCCATGGCTCTTCCCTTCTAAAAGCAGTATTTAAATCTAGAGTTAAGAAAACAATAGACGCGGGGATATTAACACTTCAAATCATAAAATGCTAGATACGACAGACACACCGCGTGTAATAGGCAATTTTTCCCGCATACATGGCAATCTCTAAGCAGGGGAATGGGAGGAACATGAAAGACCTAGAGCTGCTCGGGCTACACCCAGACGGGAACCAGCTAATTCTTAATGATGGTGACGGTGAGCGTTATGCCATTGCGATTACCCAACAGCTACGTGACGCGGTACGAGTCACGAGACCCAATTTAGAGGCGGTGCCCCAAAACCCACAAAAAGCGGTTTCACCTCGAAAAATCCAGTCTTTAATCCGGGCGGGAAGCACCATTAACGAAGTAGCAGCCAAGTTTGATATTCCCGAAGAAAAAGTTCGTCGCTACGCCACCGCGATTTTAGCCGAGCGTTCTCACGCGGCGAGCCTAGCTCGCTCCTGTCAGGTAGGTGGGGAATCAGATTCCCCACAGCTAGGAGAACTGGTGATTGATCGCCTAGCTGCCCGCGGGGTAGCTGCAGATTCTTTACGCTGGGACGCGGTACGGGACGGGAAAGGGCCTTGGGAAATTATTTTAACTTTCACCCAAGAAGCGAGAGAGCTGTCTGCACGCTGGCATATGGAAGCTGGTTCTTCTAGCGTTAATGCTATCGACCAGGAAGCAATTTGGCTCACTGAGACTTCCCGACCGGCATCGAAAGTTTCCAGTTTTGAAGAATTCTTCCCGGTTTCATCCCCCCAACCCGCTCCCCCTAGCGAACCTGACACCGGCACAGACGCCCTCTTAGATGCGCTTTCGGCCGCGCGAGGAAAACGAGACGCTTCCCCTAACCTCCCGATAGAGGACGAGGACGATTTTGAAGATGTTTCTATCGCAGAACCAACCGGGGCAGATGGTAGCGCCGACCCTAAAGAAGCCGCAGAAATAGTCTCCTTACATGGAATGCGACCCGGCAGCGGGCAAATCGACAAACAGAATCCTCAAACCGGAACAAACAGCTCCCGCAGTATTTTCAGCCCGCCAGATTCTTCGGAAGCAGCCCCAGAGCCACTAAAGGGGCAAGGCTCCCCTGCCTCTACCCCCAACCCTATAGACCGCCGTGAACAGGTATGGGATCGAGAAGAACCAACCTTTGTAGGCACGCTTTCCGAAACGGAAGCTTTGAACCTGGATTTGACCAGACGTAGCCCGGCAGGTTTATCCGGGGGCGAAAGCGGCACGCCCTCCCGCCCGGCTCCCCCTCCCCCCAGCCTCGGAGAGGTCGCGCCGGTTTTGCCCGGAATGGAAAATGTAGAGGAAAACGACAAAACTATCCTTGCCAGCACCGAAAAAAGCGCTAAAAGCAAACATCGGCGCTCTCATCGAAAGTCTATCCCCAGCTGGGACGACATAGTTTTTGGTACGAAACCACGTTAAAGACCGATTCGCTTTGTCAGGAAGCTCTGATTGCATAATCTTTTACCTAAGATGCTCAAGTAGGGCAAACTAGGCGATAATCAGGGGAATCTCCATTTCTTGTGGGGTGAGCGCCCCATGTACCCCCACCATTTGTAATACTGACGGATTATGGAAACGGGTATCTACAAATTGATAGTTTCCCTTGGCGAAAATAGTAAAGTCCCCAATCCGCTCCGGAAGCAAAATATCGCCATAAACGGGTCGATAGTCACTTACAACTTGACCGCGCTTGCCCACATATTCCTGCCACTTAGCGGTTACCGATGTTCTAGGGGCGCTGCGAGTATGATTGCCTTTGGTTTGAGCCTCTAGATATTCTTCTCTAAGGCGAATATGGAGGGCGCGTGGCTCCCCCGAAACTGCCTCCACCTGGGAAGCAAGTCCAGATTCCGCTATATCCACCGTGGTATCTGCACTAACATTTACCATGCCGTGATCTGCGGTGACCACTAGGGCAACATCACTGGGTAAGCAAGAATACAAATCGGACAAAAATCGGTCAATGCTCTCGAGTTCTTGAATCCATCTAGGATGTGACCACCCCAAATTATGTCCCCAATGATCTAATCCTGACCAGTACAAATAAACATAATCAACCCCTTGTTTAAACGCCTGAAGCGCATCGCTAGCCCGCTTTGAAAGCTCGGTCGAGACCTTAAAATCTGCGTCCCGCAAAGTAATTTCACTCAAAGTTGAGCCCACAAAATCGGGGGGAACTAACGCCCGCGATTGCAGCCCAGCTTCGGTGGCGTAAGTGAAAAAAGTAGGGTAATCACACCAAGATTGAGCGGGGCGCTTAAAGCCTTCAAAAGTAATCAGATTCAGGACACGCCCAGCGTCCTCGTCCCAACACTGATACCCCAACATACCGGTTTTTGCTGGTGAAAGCCCGGTATGCAAGCTGGTTAGCGCCGCCACGGTAGTTGAAGGTACACAGGTTTTTAACGCTTGCCCCAGCACCTCGGGAAGTTGAGAAAGATAGGGACGCATAAAGGGGATATGTCCGCGCCGAGCTGAAAGTAGCTGCTGCCCCATACCATCTATTACCACTAAACATAGGCGACGTTTACCCATCCCTAACAACTGTTTTAACGCAGGAGAATAGCAAGTTTCCTCTCGCCAGTTAAACGCCCCAAAAAGTCCGGGTAATATATCCCATATTCGCATTCCAACTGACTTTTCCTCACGGTGACCCATACCTCTTATGCTCTCATATCCGCGAGCCTAAGCTGACTACTAAGCAGTTTTTTGCTTTGATAGAACGGTGAGTGAAAAGTCGAATGATTCCCTTCAGCCTGACCTGTTTTCTGCAGCCATGTCTGGGAGCAGTTCTCTCGACCAATCCTCCCCTCAGCCAGAAAAACCGGCAGCGCCCGCAACCCCGGCGGTAACCAGCAAGCCCAAAAGCCAAACTAACAAAAAGCCCGGCGCGTCCTTTCTAACTGAAACCTCTGAGGAACACATCACTCATATTGACGTCTCCGAGGAAATGCGCACTTCTTTCCTGGAATACGCCTATTCAGTGATTTATGCGCGCGCCCTGCCAGATGCGCGGGACGGTCTAAAACCGGTGCAGCGGCGTATCGTCTATATGCTTAGCGAAATGGGTCTCTGGCCCAGTAAAGGGCACGTGAAGAGCTCGCGCGTAGTAGGTGAAGTCATGGGTAAACTCCACCCGCATGGCGATAGCGCTATCTATGATGCCCTGGTACGTCTGGCGCAAGACTTTAACCTGCGGATGCCGCTAGTGGATGGGCACGGAAACTTTGGCTCCTTAGATGATGGTCCGGCGGCGGCGCGCTATACGGAAGTTCGGATGGCTCCCGCTACGCAAGATATGGTGGGCAATCTCGACGAGGATGTCGTCGATTTTGTACCCAACTACGATAACCAGTTCCTGCAACCAGCGGTTTTGCCCGCAGCATTCCCGAATTTATTAGTTAATGGGGCTAACGGAATTGCGGTGGGGATGGCCACCTATATTCCTCCTCATAACTTGGGGGAAACCGTGGCAGGAGCGATTCATCTGCTAGAAAATCCCGATGCCTCCACCGAAGATTTGATGCGTTTTATTCCCGGCCCCGATTTGCCAGGCGGGGGCATTATTGTGGGGCTGGACGGGATTCGCCAAGCCTATGAAACCGGCAGGGGGATTTTCCGCACCCGCGCCAAGACCACTATTGAGCGGGTTAGCGCCCGAAAGATGGGAATAGTGGTGAGCGAACTACCCTATATGATTGGTCCGGAAAAAGTAATTGAAAAAATCAAAGATGGGGTACAAAAAGGCAGGATAAAAGGGATTTCGGCGGTCACTAACCTAACTGATCGCGAACACGATATGCGGTTGGTAATAGAGGTTAAATCCGGTTTTAACCCCGAGGCAGTGCGCGCTAGCCTATTCAAACACACCCCTATGGAGGATTCTTTCGGGGTAAATGCGGTGGCTCTGGTAGATGGACAACCGCGCACCCTGGGGCTAAAAGAAATGCTACAGGTGTTCTTAAATCACCGTATGGAAATCGTGATGCGTCGCTGCCAGTATCGCCTGCGTAAACGGCAAGAGCGCCTACATTTGGTACGCGGGTTGTTAATTGCCGTCCTCGACATTGATGATGTTATCCAGATTATTCGCGCCTCCGAGGACTCTGCCCAGGCAAAAACCCGTTTGATGGAGGCATTTGATTTAGATGAGGTGCAGTCGGAACATATTTTATCCCTGCAACTGCGCCGTTTAACTAAGTTTTCTCGCTTGGAACTAGAGGCGGAACGTGACCGCTTAACCACCGAAATCGCCGAGCTAGAAGCGCTTATTGCTTCGCGGGAGAAACGCCAGGAACTGGTGGCCAGCGAGCTGCGGGAAGTGGCAGAAAAACGCGCAGACCCCAGGCGTACGGTCTTACTAGCCGAAGAGGGCGCAGCGCAGCTAGAAGCAGAAAAAGATACCCCCTTAGAGATTCCCGATGAACCCGCCACGGTAGTGTTGGGAGCTGGGGGAATGGTGGCACGTTTCCCCGGTCATGAAGCTTTATCCAATGCTGAGGGACGCGAACCTTGGGACGCGATTATTTCCGCGGCAAAAACTACTGCCCGCGGTCAGGTGGGGGCAATTACTTCCCGCGGGATTTTATATAAGCTCGCGGCGCTGGAAGTTCCGGCATTGGTACGCTCGGCCACGGCGCCCTCTCTGCGGGGCACTCCCCCAATCTCTCGGCTACTGAGCCTAGAGGACGGCGAGGAAGTAGTAGGGTTGGTTCCCCTCGATGAGGACGGACCTACCTGGTGGGCTGCCACCAGTGGCGGCACTATTAAACGGATACGTCCCGAAGTGCTATCTACTCAGGATTCTTATTCGGTAATTGGTCTTGATGATGCCGATCAGGTGGTAGCTGCTGGTTTTGGGGGCGACGATGGTACTTTCGTACTGATTTCTTCGGCTGCGCAATTGCTGCGTACCCCAGCCAATAAAGTACGTCCTCAGGGACGCTCGGGTCAAGGTATTTCCGGGATGAAACTTTCCGAGGGCGATCAAGTAATCACCGCCGCTTTGGTTAGCGCCGATGCCCTAGAGTCTTCCCTGGTGGTAACGGTAGCGGGGATTGCTACTTCTACGCCTGGTAGCGGACAAACCAGCGCTAAAGTCACTGCCTTATTGCAGTATCCGCAAAAAGGACGCGCCGGACAAGGGGTACGCTGTCAGCGTTTCCTAAAGGGAGAGAGTCGCTTGTCGCTGGCAGCGGTTACCGCTACCCCGCCACGCGCCCTCACAAAAGATGGTTCCCCCGTACCTTTGCCAGAAGCAACTGAAAAACGAGACGCTTCCGGTAGCGCCTTAAAACGCCAAATCTATTACCTCGGGTAAATAGAAAGGCAATAATCACTGATGCCCTAACCTGAGTAGCAGGGAAAACAATCTCGGCAGGTTAAAGGGTTAAGAATCGCTAGTGGCGGCAGTATCAATTGCATATTGGGTTGAAGTTCCGACAGTCCTAAAACCAGCCTCTACAAAAAGCTTCCGGGTTAATGCATCAACGGTAGCCGGTAACAGCGCCCCCGCAGTGGCGAATCCGCGTTCCCTAAATGCTTGGAGTACGCCAGCGATTAAAGCCCGCAAAATCGCTGCATTTTCCCAGCCCGGTAGCAAACCCAGCAAATCAATATATCCTTGACGATTCCCAACCGCCGTCCAATCTTGGCGATAAACAGAAGAAAGCGCGAATCCTGCAATCTGGGAACGGTCAGTAGTTTTATCAAGTGCCACAAAAGAACAATCGGGAGTAAAAGCTGCTCGCCGGGTAGCCCAATCTTCAACACTATAGCCAGATTCAGGATTATTATCATTCAAAACCCGATTCAAAGCGTGACGCAGCATTTCATCAAGTTCCTCATCCCAGGGAACTACCTCGAAAGGGTAAGGAACTGGCGCTGGCTTAATCGGATTCGTCAAGTCCCGGCAGACATCCACGAAAGAATCGGTTTGCGTATAACCGGCATCTAGCAGCAAACTAGACAAATCGGGGGAAACGTCTTCTACATAGAAAAGGACACGACCGGGGCGAGAAGCATCTAAGAGGATACTTGCCTGGTCACGTTGCCAAGTAATCGCGGCTCTGCCCAAACCTTGACCGCGGTAGCGCGGATCTACTCCCCCATCACAAACCACTTCATTTACCAATAAACGCGGACGTACCTGTGCATAGGCAACCAGGTTATTATCTGCACCGAAAGCCCCAATCGTGCGCCATTTAGTAGGGGCTGAAAAGAATGCTTCTATCTCGCAGACAGCGGTGCGGAAAGGAGGGTTGTCAAAATCTTCAATTCGGCGAATCAGGTTACCCATTTCTGGCACGTTTTTAGGACCTAAACGACGCCAACAGTATTTATCTTCCCCTTCGGGCAGCTGCCATTCTTGCTGATCCATTACAGTTCCACCGTGTAAATCATGCGTGCTCCGGCAAGCTGAAAACCACAGGCAGCACACACCCGGGACAAATCACCAAGGGTTGGATAGTTATCTTCAGCGAACACCTGTTTATACCCTAAGCGCTGACAGGCGGTTAGAACCTGACTAAGCACCTGTTTTAGCACCGAAAAATCTGTGCCATGACTATCGGCATTTTGGCGGTCATCACCGAAAATATCGACCGCCACGGTCGGAATAATTTGTTCAGATGTACCCTCGCTGTCCAGGCAGCTACTTTGGCAAATATCGCGATAAACCACCAGGCAATAGGCAAGCACTCGCCCCGAATTCATTGATACAGCCGCAAATGACAAATCGGGAGCGAGATTACCTAAAACCCGACCCCACCAGCGAGAAGCATCTCCTTTATCGGCATACAGGCGGGCAGAGTTAGTTACGTGGAGAGCTTTGATTTCTTCCCACTGATCAGGCGAGAGACGGCGGGCAGAGACTATCCGTACATCTTTAGTAGGGAATTGTCCCGATAAATCAGCGAGAACGTCTGGAGCTAGATGGTGGGAAAAAACTTTAATCGTGCGTTGGGCTGAAAAACCGGCAGCCGCATAGAGCATCCGTCTGTCCCCGGCTCGTTCATCTACTACGTTACGGATTTGCGCGGGACGGTCATAGTCGCTTCCGTAATATCCCAGCATTAGTTCCCGGGCGCGCACATCTTGCCAAGCCAGCAGGGCTTTACCTATTCCGCGTCCTCGCCAATGCTCGGCAGTGACCGCGAATAAATCGGCGCGAGCGTAACTTTTTTCATCTGGCTGCAAGGTGACTGACCCAAAAGCCGCCAGGTTACCGCGCGAATCCAGACCAATCAGGCAGTCTTGCAGTTCCGGGTGGGTTAGAGCTCGGGTTAGGCGTGAGATTTCCCCCTCGGAAGTTGGGCGTGCCGGATTAGAGTTCTGTTCCGTCAAATGGATTAATTCCCGGATTCGCCAAGAATCGGTCTCACGCGAAGGACGCCAATATAACCCCAGGTGTGCGGGAGGTACTGGGGCTGAGGGGAGGCAACCTAACCTTTCGCGCAGACTTCGTGACATACCTCTATTCTATGTGGGGTGGACGAGCAAACTAAAAAAGCCTTTAAGCATCAATCTGTTCTGCCGCTAACTGGTCTGCTCCAGCCACGATGAACTCCCGCCGGGGAGCTACTGTGGAGCCCATGAGTAGTTCAAAAACATTTTCTGCCTCTGCCAGGGCTTCCTCGTCTGCGAAAGTTATTTGTCTCAAGGTTCGTTTTTCGCGCTGCATCGTGGTTTCCGCTAGCTGGGAAGCATCCATCTCACCCAGACCTTTATAGCGCTGGATGGGTTCTTTATATTTGCGTCCGCTTTTGGCGAGGGCGCGCAGCCGCTGATGCAGCTCGTCCTCGGAATAGGTGTAAATGATTTCTTTCTTTTTCCGCCCTTGAGCTGGCACTTCGATCCGGTGCAAGGGAGGGACTGCCGCATAGACTCTCCCGGCGGCAATCAGGGGGCGCATATAACGGAAGAATAGGGTGAGCAAGAGGGTGCGAATATGTGCGCCATCCACATCGGCATCGGTCATCATAATGACTTTGCCGTATCTGGCCGAGTCTAGGTCGAAACTGCGTCCCGAACCTGCTCCGATTACTTGAATAATCGCTGCACATTCCGCATTGGAAAGCATATCGGAGGTAGAGGCTTTTTGCGTATTGAGAATTTTTCCACGTATGGGCAGCAATGCTTGAAAATCGGAGGAGCGCGCCTGTTTCGCAGTTCCTAGCGCCGAGTCGCCCTCCACAATAAACAGTTCGCAATCTTCCACTTTATTAGAGCGACAATCCGCGAGTTTTGCGGGCAGAGAGGAAGTTTCCAGAGCATTTTTACGCCGGGAAATCTCTTTTTGATGCCGCGCGCTCACTCGCGCCCGCATCTCCCCCACTACCTTTTCCATCAGGGAAAATACTTGCTGTTTATCGTCGCGCTTTGAGGAAGTAAACTTCTTTTCCAGCCAGGAACTAACCGCACTTAAGACCGCCTGGCGCACCTGGGGAGTACCGAGGACTTCCTTGGTTTGCCCCTCGAACTGGGGTTCGGGTAGCCGCACGGTCACCACCGCAGTCAGCCCCGCCATCACGTCCTCTTTTTCGATTCGGATCTTGGCTTCTTTTTGGGTCAGTTTCAGGCGTTTCGATTTCTTATTTTTCTCAATCTGGCTACGAAGTACCCGCAACAGGGCGTTTTCAAATCCCATCACATGAGTGCCCCCCATGGGGGTGGCTACGATATTTACAAAGGAGCGCTCTACCGTGTCATAGCCGTTTCCCCAGCGCAGGGCAATATCAATATCGCAGGTGCGTTCTACTTCTACCGGGCGTAAATGCCCACTTTCTTGGTCTAACTGTTGCACAGTTTCGCTGTATTTACGCTGGTCACGAATACACCAGGTGTCTACAATCGCCTGATCGGGGGCAAGGAATTCGACAAAATCTTTGGTTCCCCCCTCGGCTTTGAAAGATTCTTCTAAGGGTTCTTCCGGGCGTTCATCTCGACAGTTAATAGTTAGTCCCGGCACTAAAAACGCGGTTTGTCGCGCCCTCTCTAACAGGTGTTCCCAGGAGAAACCGGTGGAGGCGCTTTTCGGGAAGATTTGGAAATCTGCCCAGAAACGTACCCGGGTTCCAGTCTTTTTCTTGGGGGTTTTCCCTACTATTTTCAGTTTAGATTCGTCGGTAAAGGCTTTGAACGGCGAGGTAGGCGTGCGGGATTTAGTGTCATCGAACTCTCCGGGTTCTCCGCGCAGGAAAGACATTTGATAGGTTTTCCCGTCCCTATCTACCTGCACATCTAGGCGAGCCGAGAGGGCGTTTACAACTGATGCCCCTACCCCGTGCAGACCGCCGGCTGCCCCATAAGAGCCGGTTCCGAACTTTCCGCCGGCATGTAGCTTGGTATAGACCACCTCTACCCCGGATAGTCCCACCCCCGGCACTTCATCTACCGGGATGCCGCGGCCATTGTCTGAAACCGAAACTGAATGATCATCGCCGATAGTCACGTCAATCTGCGTACAGTAGCCTTCCAGGGCTTCGTCTACCGAGTTGTCGATGATTTCCCAAAGGCAATGCATTAGCCCGCGGTGATCGGTGGAGCCGATATACATACCGGGACGCTTGCGAACTGCGTCCAGTCCTTCTAGTACCGACAGGTGCCGGGCGGTGTAATCCGATTTCGTATTGAGTGCCACCCCCCTAGTTTAAGGGTTGGCGCTTTTAGGATGGCGATTGGCTTTCCGAGGACGAGTGATTGTGAGACACTCCCTGCCGGATTCAGCGAGGTTGATTGCAATATTGGCACTATCAACAATCTGAAACCGAATTTTAGGTGTACGTTCATATTTGCGACCGGACGCAATAAAACGGATTTATGGAAGACATATGAATACTACCGAGATTTTAGCTATAAAACCTGCTGATACCAGATGAGAGGAATTATAATCGGGGATAATTCTTCTCTGAATCCAGCTCTGTACTTATGGTAAGGAATCCTGATGAAACGCATCAATGCTGTCCAACGGTTACCTCGGGTTTTATTTGGTATTACGCTAGCTAGCCTGGTAGCGCTTTCCTGGTTAGTTTTGCCGGTCTCTTCGGCTCAAGCAGCAACTAGATACCATTTTGATTGGTCATTGTCCGAAAATTTACATTTTAATAACACAAGCTACCAAGGTGAAAACTAGAACTCACCAAGAAATATAACACTGAGGATTCCCAGGAGATTTGCGAAGCACTGACAGCTGAGCGAAAACAGGAAATTAAAAATCTGCACCCCGAGGAGGACGGCTATAACTTACAACTGGATGGCTGCCACTTTGAGGGAAATCGGTTCTTCCTCAGACATAGCGGTTATTACGATGAAGAAACCCTAAAGCAATCCAGCTCCGATAAGTCTTTAAAACTAACCGGAGACGATACATTAGTCTTAACTATTGACAATCCGACCTGGGACTCTCACAACTTAGACACCTCGTTAGGGATTGCCCACTACACTTTTCCCAGGAAAATAAAAAGCGTTACCCCAGATATTGGGGAAATATCCGGAAACACCTGGATCTTAGAAAAACCTTTAACCGCTGACCAGAAAAAACAAATAAAAGATAACAAAGGAGTGGTTTTCACCGCTGCTCGCCATCCCTTAGAACCGGGAGTAAGTCTGGGATTCGCGATTCCGGCAGTGCTGTTTATTGTGGCATCAGTCGGGATACTCGTATTGGCGACTGCCCCCAAGAAGAAACTGCAGAATCCCGGAAACTATCTGCCTGGCTATGGCGGGTACTACCCGCAAGCAGCTATGCCTGGGTATTTCCCGCAAACCCCGTCGGGAGGCTATATGTCACCAAGCCCCTACTCGCCCTATAGCCCCCAACAGGTATATCCCGTCCCCAATGCAACCCAATCAGTATTCCCCTTAAATGGAGGCAACCCGCAAATGGGACAGCAATTCGGCGGTTTTACCTCCCCGCAAGCCCCCTCATTACCTCAAATCAATAATGGGCAGCCTTTGGGATACGCTTTCCCTAATACTCAACCGAGCTTCAACTCTGCCCCCGCCGAGGTCGAATCCGATTTCTCCCCTAGCGCACCCTCGTCTCAAGAACCTAGGTAGCTATGAACAACAATAATAGGCAAAAAAGAAAAAATAGCCGAAATAGGAAACCATAAAGCAGTTCCCTAATCCCGGGAGCTTAAAACTGGAAATAGACCAGATACTACCAACAGATACCGAGCATAATAGCACGATATCCTCATGCTAATAGCTTCCCCGTTTTGGTGGGTTACCTTAGCCCAATTACCTAGATAATTATTAAATCTGTTTTCCTAAAACTGCCGATACCGGGTTTTCCGGGCGTTAGTCTAACTTTTCAGAATAGCAGTTCCAGTCCCCACGAAACGAAAATATGAGTTAATAAAGGCAAATAAACTGCCGATAATAATTAGGGAAGAGGAATCGCTTTGAAACGCCTATCAATGATACTTCTTGGCACCGCATTAACTGTTTTTAGTTTACTTGTACCCGTCGCACCGGCGAACGCTGAAAGCGGCAATATCCATATCACCATAGATGAAGATCTAAGAGTAGAGGCATCTATTAGAATTGCTTTTCCTCTTGAAGATGGAATACCTTCGGCAAGTTTAACCTGTGGAATGGTGGCATCAAATAATTATCTTCCTGAAATACTCACAAGTCTTAGTGACTTCAAAATAGAAAGCTGTAGTCCAGTTGTTGTAGATTACCTCGAGATCGACGTATCTGGTCAGCTTAAAGAGGATTACCGCAGTGCTAGTGGCTGGTTAGTCACCGAAAACGAAATAATCTTGAACATTTCCCCTAGCATAGCTCAGACACTTTACGCAGCTGGTCTTGGCAGGGATAACAATAACGATAGCGATACTGGTCTCGATTACGATAGCGATAGCGATACTGAATCTGACCCCGATATGGACACTGCCACTAATGAAGGTACTGAAAGCGTCGGTGGGCTGCGAGTTACTTTCCCAGGAAATATTCAAACTGTAGAGTCAGCTGAATCAGCAGAATCCGAAGACTCGGAAGGATCCACTATTGGGGAGAGCTCAGGAGATACTTGGTCGGTAAACAGCGTTAATGAAATAGACAGAACGGTTACCATTACTGCTCAACGTAATCACCATAAGCCTCGTAGTTTTTTCGCACTTCTAGGAACTATCATCCTGATTGGGTTGATTGCTACTGCAGTTATCGTGGCGGTAGCAGCAGTGGTAGGCAAGCTAAAGAATAGACCGAGAAAATCCCGTCAATCTGCAGCTAACAACTACTATCCTTACCCCTATCCGTATCCGCCGAACAATCTGCAAAATCCAACCGGCGGGTGCTACCCCCCGAAAAAGCAAGGATATGGTTTCCCCACCCCAGGATTCCCAGTGTCGGAAGCCTTCCCCCAGCCACAACCCGCAACCGAACCCGATTCTAAAGTAAAGGCAACGCAAACTTCGGGTCTTGATTCTTCCCCTAGCGCGCCCTCGTCTCAAGAGCCTATGACCGGCATGAGTAGCGATAATAGCCAGGGATTAGAAAAAAACTCCAGTCAGCAAGAAGGTCAAGAAGAAAGACCGGGAAACTAAAGTCAGGAGAATACAGTTAGTCTGCCCCTAGCGGGTGCGAGATAGTGAGGTTAGCGGGGCGTTTTCGGCTTCCTCTAAATGCAGCTGCGCGATGTTATCAATAATTTCCGCTCCCGCCTGACGCAATGCGGGAACTAGAATATTTGCGTGATGAGCACAGAAAAACAGGTTGCCGCTGTTTAGACTGGCAAGTACCCAAGCCTGCGCTCCGCAGGTGTCGCAACGGTCAGCACTGGTAAAAACATAGTTCTTCTGGCTCATGTTTTCTATCTTTACTTGCGGGCGTGCTGAAGTCACGCTCACTTGCCTTGCTTTCGCGTCCGGCAAAAATTAACTCGGCGTCCTAGCTTTTCGCTAGGACGCCGAAACGATAAAAGCGTGGTGATACGCTAGTCTAGATAGTCGCGCAGCACTTGACTGCGGGAGGGATGTCGCAGCTTAGACATGGTTTTCGACTCAATCTGGCGGATGCGTTCGCGAGTTACCCCGTAAACTTTGCCAATCTCATCCAAAGTCTTTGCCTGTCCATCACCTAAACCGAAACGCATCGACACTACCCCAGCTTCGCGCTCGGAAAGCGTGTCCAGGACGTGTCGCAGCTGCTCCTGTAACAAGGTGAAGCTGACTGCATCGGCAGGTACTACTGCCTCGGAGTCCTCAATCAAATCCCCGAATTCGCTGTCGCCGTCCTCGCCCAGCGGAGTATGCAAAGAAATTGGTTCGCGACCATACTTTTGCACCTCTACCACTTTTTCAGGAGTCATATCTAGCTCTTTAGCCAGTTCCTCCGGAGTAGGTTCGCGCCCTAAATCCTGCAACATTTGTCGCTGCACCCTGGCCAACTTGTTGATAACTTCCACCATGTGAACAGGAATACGAATAGTGCGCGCCTGGTCAGCCATAGCGCGAGTAATCGCCTGCCGAATCCACCAAGTAGCGTAGGTAGAAAACTTATATCCCTTGGTGTAATCGAACTTTTCTACTGCTCGAATCAGACCCAGATTACCCTCTTGGATTAGATCCAAGAACAACATTCCCCGACCGGTGTAACGTTTCGCCAGCGAAACCACCAGCCGCAGATTAGCTTCTAACAGATGATTCTTGGCGTGTTGCCCATCTATTGACAAGGAATGCAAATCGCGACGCATCTTGGAAGTCAGGTTATCTGATTCCGTCTCTAGCTTGTGGTCAGCGTAAAGACCGGCTTCAATCCGGCGAGCCAAATCGACTTCTTCGGCAGCGTTAAGCAAGGCTACTTTGCCAATCTGTTTTAGGTAGTCCTTGACCGGATCGGCGGTAGCCCCCGCCACCGTGACCCGCTGTGCCGGTTCATCGGTTTCATCAGAATCAGAAACCGTGAACGAATTGCCTTTCTTTTGCCCCTTGGCATTAGCTTTTGCCTGGGCAATCGCCTTGTTCAATCCGTCGAGAGCATTGCCGGGAGCAGTGTCGGCTTCTTCTTCCTCGTCGTCCTCCGGTTCGCGATCTTCACCGTGCAGGTCATCATCATCGTCATTATCGTCCTCATCGAGGTCGAATTCGACATCAATGTCAATGTCCTCGTCTTCTTCAGCGGTTAAATCGTGTTCTTCAGGTTCACCCGCCCCCTCGTCCTCAGCGAGTGGCGCTTCTAGCAGCTCTTTTTCTTCCTCGGCTGGCAAGACCGCTGCTTCTTTTTTCTTGGCACTGGTTTGCTTGCTATTGGTTTTCTTTGAAGCTGCCTTCTTCGTTACCGGTTTCTTCGCAGTTGTTTTCTTCGCTGAGGTAGTTTTTTTGGAAGTAGTTTTCTTTTGCGACTTGGTTGCGGTTTCTTTCCCCTCGGTCTTTTCTACCTTTGCATTGGCGGAGCTGGCTTTCTTAGCGGTAGTTTTCTTGGAGGCAGTTTTCTTTGCAGCTGTGGAACTCTTAGAAGCGCTTGCCGTAGTCTTAGCAGTACTTTTAGCAGCTGTTTTTTTCTGCGCAGTAGTTTTCTTCCCCGAACTTGCTTTCTTTGCGGCTGGCTTTACAGCAGTAGACTTAGCTTTAGTCTTGCTGGCGGCTACAGAGGCAGAGGTAGCTTTTGTCTTTGCCGCTGCCTTAGTGCCAGTTACTTTTTTCTTGGTAGCAGTTTTACTGGCTGTCTTTGTAGACTTGTCTGCCGATTTTACTGCACTTTTAGCGCTCTTTGTAGCAGTAGTTTCCTTGGTAGCGCCCTTGGTAGCGTTCGCTTTAGCGGAACTATTAGCGCTAGATTCAGATTGAGCAGGTTTAGGAGTCACAGCGACCTTTCCTGATTTCTAAACGATTTCACAGAGAATGCTCAATAATTATAATTCAATACCACACTTTCTAGCACAAATCTAGAGATTATTTCGCGGCTAGAGGAGAGAAAAACGGGAACGGAGTAGCAACTAATGCCAAACAACCAGGATTTTTCCACCCAGATAGAGGAATTATTGCCCAAAGCCTGGAAAGAAGGAATCCAGCCTTGGCGTAACTTAGAGGGAATAGAAGAACTATTCGAAGTGGGTCTAGCCTCTCTTCGTGGCGGAAAACGTACCCGCGCGCGACTCGCCCAAACTGGATTCGCTGCTATCAGCGGCGGCCAAGCCACTCCCCCTAGGGGGGTCTACGACCTGGCGATAGCGTTAGAAATTTACCAGGCTAGCGCCCTCGTACATGACGACATTATTGACAATGCGCCACTCAGGCGGGGAAAAGACGCTACCCATATTAGTTTCACTAAAAATCACCAGGCGGGAAACCGGCAGGGAAACAGCACAGAATACGGAAAAATGGCAGGAATTCTCCTCGGGGATGTACTGCTAGCAGTAGCCGATTACTACGCTTTTAACGTAGCGAGCACCCTGGAAACCGGATATGAATTCTTCACAAACTGGACCGAAATGACCCGGGAAGTTGGGGTCGGTCAATACCTAGATTTACGCCTAGAAACCGATAACCTTGACCCCGCCACCGCGCTAGAGCAGATTCTAACCGTTATTCGTCACAAGTCAGGGCGCTACTCGGTGGCTCACCCTTTAACCTTGGGGGCTCGCCTAGCAAATGCCAGCGATAGCCAGTTGAAAACCCTATTTGCAATTGGAGAATACTGGGGCATTGCTTTCCAACTATGTGACGATGAACTGGGAGTATTCGGCAACCCCAGACAAACAGGTAAACCGGCAGGGGGCGATTTAACCGAGGGGAAGAAAACCGTTCTGTGGTCACTAGCTAGACAGATGCTATCTGAAAACGCCCTCGAAAAACTCCAACAAGTCTTTGCCAATCGCGCCGCCACTAGCGAACAGATTCAAGAACTCACCCAAGCCTTAAACGAACAGGGGGTACGTGATAAGCATCGTGAGTTGATTAATGAATATGCGATGCGCGGAAATGCTCTGGTAGAAAACGGAAATTTCAATCAGAGCGGACGCGAGGCGCTATTAGAACTTGGACGTTTGCTGGTAGAACGCAAATCTTAGCCCTATAGAGCCTGCATGGCTGCTACTGCGTTCACGGTGCTGTGAGTGCCGACCCGCAATAAATCAAGCGGTCGCTGCCCATCTAACAATGGCTGCGGTGACAGTACCCACTCGGTTGCCTCTTGGGTAGAAAAACCTCCATCCAGCAAGGTGAGCATAGTTCCCGGTAAACGCTCCACTAAGGTCCACCCCTCGGGAGTATCCAGTAAACAATCAGCTACGATTTGCAGTTTCCCCTGCGAATCGGGCAAAGCTAATAGGCGATGCTCATTTAATAGGCGATGGGCACGAGTAACCTTTATGCCCAGCCGCTCAGCTGCTTCCTTAAAACTAATCATATCCATACTCCCACCCTATCTGAGGGGGGCAAGCCGCGTCCTATCCGCGCCGTTTACCGCCAATCCTCTTTTCTCCCTTTAAGATGAAAATATGAGAATCGAAACGGACGATACCGGGCACTCTCGCTCCAACCCGCAGGATTCGCATAGCGCAAATATGCCGTCAAAAAGTACAGATAATGCCGCTCAAGCGAATCCTCAGGTTTCACCGCCCGCACCCCAGCCAACTGAGCTGGGACAGATTCCTTCCGAAAACCAAAGTGCCCCAGATAACGACCAAATGCTAAAACGGCTGATTGATGGAAGATACCGGATAGTAAAAGTTATCGACACCGGGGGCATGGCCAGTGTTTACCGTGCTCACGATGAACGTTTAGGGCGAGATGTGGCGTTAAAAATAATGCACCCTCACCTGGCTAACACCACTTCCCTAGTTGAACGTTTCGAGGCAGAAGCGCGCTCAGCTGCCCGCCTAATGCACCCAGAAATTGTGCAAATTTTTGATCAGGGGATTTGGCGACGACGCCCCTACCTAGTGATGGAATTTGTAAACGGCCCTAACTTGCGGCAGGTGCTCACGCGGGAAGGAACATTATCTTTAGGACGAGCTTTAGAGATTACCGCCCAAGTTCTGGCAGCGTTGCAAGCCGCCCACAGTATGCAGATTATTCACCGGGACATTAAACCCGAAAACATTCTGCTTACCCCTAGCGGGCAGGTCAAGGTGGCAGACTTTGGTTTAGCACACGCCGTTAATCAAGCAACTGGCAACACTACCGGCTCGGTTATGGGGACTGTGAACTATCTGGCTCCCGAACTGATTTCACAAACCAGTTCCGATGCGCGCTGCGACGTATATTCTGCTGGAATTATGCTTTATGAGCTCATCAGCGGGATAGCTCCTTTTCAAAGCGATACCGCGATTCGGACTGCTTGGCGGCATGTAAGCGAGGACGTACCACCTCTTTCCGATTTACTTCCCTGGATTCCTAGCGAAGTAGACGACCTAATCGCGGCGCTTACCGCCCGGAACGTCAGTGAGCGTCCCGCCGATGCCTCACTCGCGTTAGAGCTGGTGCAAGCAGTATCTAGCTGCCTTAGCCCTCAGCTTAAAGAACGTAAAGCAAAGCGTCCTGAAAACCCGAGCACAGAGAGCGAAACAGAACACACTCCCCTAGGAAAGGGCGGTACCGCACTTCTCCCGGTTTTCCATCTGTCAGAGCCCGAAATACCCGCCGCCCCTACCCGTCCTTCTAACCCCGCCTCTAACGGGGAAACCGGTTCTTCCGCGCAGCCGGTTCAACCGACATCACGACCAGCTAAGTCAAGCGGGAACCATAACCCCGCCCAGGCTATTACTAAAGCAAAGGCGAACGGACAGAGTTTTAATAAAGCCGCTACCACAGAGCAACCGCGCCGTTCTAAAGGTAAAAAACGCTGGATATGGGCACTGGTTATCTCCCTACTTTTAGTGAGCAGCGGGGCAATAGCTGGCTGGTATTTCACTTTCGGACCAGGCGGAACAGTAACCGTGCCTAACATACAGGGCAAAACCGCTACTCAAGCCGAATCGCTGCTAACTAAGGCGCAGTTAAAAGTAAAAACGGTGCGCGAATATTCCGATACTGTAAGCCAGGATAAGGCAACCCGAACTAACCCCAAAGCAGGATCCAAAGCCCGGAAGAACTCGCTAGTAACTCTATATATTTCTCGCGGGATTGAATATGTAAAAGTTCCTGAACTGGCAGGTAAAGACCATGAACAGGCGGTAGACTTACTGAAAGAAGCGAAGTTAAAGCTAGCGGAAAAGGTTGAAGAATACTCGGACGAGGTAGAAAAAGGGACAATAATTTCTACCGACCCCACTGCTGGCACTTCCTTACGGCACGATTCACCGGTGAAACTGACAGTTTCAAAAGGTAAAGAACCAATCAAATTGCCGGATTTATCCGGTAAGAACGAGGCAGAAGCCACCAAGATTCTCGCTGATTTGAAAGTACAGATGGAAAAGAGCACCGAGTATTCCGATTCCGTGGCGCGAGGAAAGGTTATCGCCCAAGAACCGGCAGCAGAAAGCACCGTTTACCATGGGGATAAAGTCAAAGTACGGATTTCTTTAGGACCAGAAATGGTGACAGTACCTAATGTGTCGTCACTGAGTATGAGTGAAGCGAAACAAAAGCTAGAATCACTAGGTTTCCAGGTAAAAATCCGAAAGGAACTGTTAGGGATATCCCCTAATCGTGTCTATTCCCAATCCCCATCCGGGGGAACGAAACTAAAATCAGGCTCTACAGTTACTTTAACTTACGTATAGCCACGATTATTTTAGAGGACGCAAAACGGCTAAGGACGCAGCTTAGCTTGCGCGGTAACGCCTATTTTGGGAAACCCAACTGGGGGTGGCGAGTACTCTAAGGCGAATCCCTTAGACTGAATATCCCCACGGCTCTAGCGGGCGGCGTAAAGGATTACCTAAAGTGTCGTGGCGTTCCTGCAACATTTCCGCCACTTGGAAAGCCAATTCCAGGGACTGCTGATGATTAAGCCGAGGATCTACCCGGGTCTCGTATCGGGTTTTCAAAGATTCCTCAGTTACCTGTTCACTGCCCCCAATTACCTCGGTAACATCATCCCCGGTCAGCTCGACGTGTATGCCTCCCGGGATAGTGTTAGCCGCCGCATGAGCAGCAAAAAAGCTCGCGACTTCCTCTAATATGCGTTCAAAACTGCGGGTCTTGTACCCGGAAGATGATTGCATAGTATTGCCATGCATCGGGTCACACATCCAGGTTACCGGACGTCCGTCCCGTTTCTGTGCCTCTAATAGCGCGGGTAGAGAGGTTTGAAGTTCGCGCGCCCCCATGCGGGTAATGAAAGATAAACGCCCCGGCTCCGCTTTAGGGTTAAGCTTGTCTTGCAGGCGCGCCAAATCATCTGGGTTGGCATCTGGACCGACTTTCACCCCCAAAGGATTGGAAACCTGCGATAGTTGTTCAACGTGAGCCCCATCTAACTGGCGGGTACGCTCCCCTATCCAAAGGAAATGTGCCGATGTATCATATAGATTCCCTGTACGGGAATCTACCCTGGTCATGGCTTGTTCATATTCGAGAAGTAGCGACTCGTGGGCACTGTAAAAATCTACGGTACGTAGCTCCGCTGAGCTGACTCCCGCCGCATCCATAAAAGAAATCGCGCGGTCAATATCGCAGGCTAAAGCATCGAAACGTTTATAGGCCGGGTTGGAAGTAAAACCTCGATTCCATTCGTGTACTCGATGCAAATCGGCATAACCACCTTGGGTAAAGGCACGGATCAGGTTCAGGGTAGTCCCCGAACGGGTGTAGGTATCTAGCAGTCTAGATGGATTGGGGGTGCGGGATTCCAAAGTAAACTCGAAAGAATTAACTGCATCTCCCCGGTAAGAAGGCAAAGTTACCCCATCGCGGGTTTCGGTATCGCTAGAGCGAGGCTTAGCGTATTGACCAGCCATTCTACCCATTTTTATAATCGGTAGGGACGCTCCGTAGGTTAGGACAATCGCCATCTGCAAAATGGTTTGGATTTTGAGCCGCACCCGATTAGCAGTTGATTCCGCGAAAGTTTCAGCACAGTCCCCGCCGGTCAAAGCAAAGGCTCGTCCTTGGCTAGCTTCCCCTAACAGTTTCTTTAGGGAGTCCACTTCCCCGGCGAACACTAAGGGAGGACGAGTACGCAAATCTGCCAGCTTATCTTGCAGTTCTCCCTGGTCAGGATAAGTGGGCTGTTGTTGCGCCGGGCATTTACGCCAAGAATTTAAGGCTTTAAGGGTTTTATCGTCCACAAAACCAACCATACTGAGTTTTATTTCTAAGGACGGAAAAGTCCGCCGAATGAAATGCGCAGCAAGGAGCTATACATCATCCCATTTTATAAATCTGCTGATAAATGCGAATATCCCTGATTGAGGGGCGCTAAAAAGTTTTTGGGGCTCGCCGCTGTTGCGGCGAGCCCCAAAATAGCAATGCTTCCTGACTTATGCCGGACGAACTTCCTGTCCGATTTCAGACATCATTTCTTTGAACCAGTCGGTTTCAATATCAAAGGCTTTTCCACCTTTAACCCGAGCAAAATCAATAGAGGAGAGCAAATCCCCATTTTCTTCATCATGCCCAATCAAACCGGCTTTACCGGCAAAAGCGCATTCCACTGCATAATCGGTCATAGATTTAATCAAACGCAGATCTTCTTCACCAGCCGCTGAAGCCCGAGAGAAGTATCCAGACTTTTGTACCATAACTTTCTCAGCACCGATACGTGCCGCAAACTGTTTGGCAAACCACTGTCCGGGGTTGATTTTATCTAGCTGCACATGACCAAAGGGATCCCGCGGAACTGTTTCTCCAGCTTCCTCCAGTTGCTCGACAATCTCGCTGACCCCAGCTCCTTCGGAGAGGAAAATATTAACATTACCCACCTCATCCATAACTTTCTTGAGCCGGTCAGCTTCGACCTCGATATCAATATGTGCCTCAGGAACAAAAATGGCGTGAATTTCACGGGATTCGCGAGACAAACCCAAAGAAGGAACCCATTGTTTTTGATCAAGCAGTTTCCGGTAAGAACGAGCGGTAGCAGCCGTTAAATAGCCACAGTTACGTCCCATAACCTCATGGATAATCAGTTCTCGAGGATTAGACTGACATTCGCCAATTATGTGTTCAGCATAAAGAGCGCCACTATCGGCCGCGGTCCATGCCCCCAGGGATTGACGAACCGGAACAATATCATTATCAATAGTCTTGGGCAGCCCAACTACAGTTAGCTCATAGTCGTGTTCATGCAGATAATGGGCAAGATCAGCGGCGGTCGTGTTAGTGTCATCTCCACCGATAGTGTGCAGGACATCAACCCCGTCCTCTACCAGGCGATTAGCCGCAACCTGTAGAGGATCATCTGATTCTTTAACTAATCCCCTTGCTACCAAGTCCTTTTTATTGGTTAGTTTCACCCGCGAGTTACCAATCGAGGATCCGCCAAATTTATGCAGCAAACCAGCATTTTCACGTGCCTGTTGATCTACAACGTAATAGTTCTTTGACAATAGCCCATGATAACCATGCTTGTAGGCAATAATTTCAACTTCAGGAGCCAGTTCGGTATAACGTTCAATCAACCCGCCAACCGCAGATGATAGACAGGGCGCAAATCCGCCAGCAGTAAGCAGTGCCACACGTTTAATGGTCATAAGTCCTCCAAAAGAATTGTTTGGCCAGTTTTGGCCCCGACGAGTATTAGTCTAATCGATAAGGCGCAGCTGACTCCACGAAGCTAAAATCCGTCCTTGTAGAGAAAGAACGATAAGCCCATTATCAGTGGTACTCCTAGTTTCGCCCCAGAAATCACCGCCAAAGATTTACTACCTAGGTGACCAACTCGCTAGATTTTCTCGAAGATTCTCCCGAGACAAACAGCTAGATTTGCAAATTCTTCGCTCTATTCATCTACCTGTGTATTTTTGGGGTTTTCTGTAGGCTCGCTTTCAGCAGCATTCTCTGCTGGAGGTTCGGGAATCTCTACTTCAGGGGCTTTTCGTCCTCCGGGAGCCACTACTTTCCTTTCGGAAGTCACGGGTGCGTCCTCGTCCGCATCCTCCTTGCTAGCCAGCGCTTTTTTCACGTCAGCCGCATACAAATCTACATATTCTTGCCCCGACAGGCTCATTAAGGAATACATGATTTCGTCGGTTATTGCGCGTAAAACGTAGCGGTCATCTTCCATCCCCTGATAGCGAGAGAAATCCAAGGGATCGCCAATAACCACTCCAATGCGGTGCAGACGCGGAATCTTGGTCCCTATCGGCTGAGCAATGTTCGTACCAATCATCGCCACCGGAATAACTGGCGCTCCGGAGCGGAGAGCCAGCCGCGCAACCCCGGTTTTACCACGGTACAGCCGCCCGTCCGGGCTGCGAGTTCCCTCGGGGTAGATACCAAACAGTTCGCCAGATTGCAGACGCGCTAGACCTTTTTGCAGAGCTGCCTGGGATTTCTTCCCCCCAGAACGATCAATCGGAATCGTGCCCACGCGGGTCATAAACCATTTCACAAAAGCACCTTTAAAGCCTTTTCCGGTGAAATAGTCGGCTTTCCCTACGAAAACAACTTCCCGCTCTATCATCAGCGGTAAGAAGAATGAGTCAATCACCGCTAGATGATTGGAAGCTAAAATCGCCGGTCCAGTACCGGGAATCTTTTCCGCCCCCTTAATCCAGGGACGGTAAAGGACTTTCAGGACTGGCCCTAGAAATATTTTCAGCATCCGATATAACACGTAAGCTTCCTTCCCGACCAGGTTATGACCAATCAAAAAAGACCGGCTAAACTAGCGACTATGAAACTCCCCAAGATGTGGGGGGCGCATCGCCGCCGCAACCCAAGTCAACGTCGCGTAGATGATGAATTTTTGGATATTACCTCTAGATTAGATGATAGCGACATTTTCGCGCTCGGGCCGCGAGATTACGAATTAGCGGAGCCAAATGATGGTTTTGAACCCCCTATCCTTCCCCCTAATCCCCGCCCGCGCATTGCAGTGCGGACCCTGGTAATCACAATAGCCCTGCTTATCGCCTGGATTGCCACCTATATCGCCGGTTTTAATCTGCCTGGGTGGGTGCATATTCTGGGTTTTGTCGATTTGATGCTTTTTTGTGGTCTATTGCTTTATCTGCGCCCTAGAGGACGCAGCGCCCTTACCAATAAATGGAGCGATGACGATGGAGCGCGGGTTTAGTCAGCAAAGCGAGATTTCAGTAAGGTGTTATTCTCGCTGAGGTCATTACTGACTATGGTCTTTGCTGACTATCGCAGCAGTTCGTAGAGGGCGGTTTGTAATTTTATCGGGGTCAGAGGGCGCTCCACAGCTTTAGCGGCTCCCGACCAGCCAACTAGCCACTCATCTTGGGGGCGAGCAGTGAGGATTACGATGGGGGGAAGATTTTCTTCTTCTCTGGTTAGAGATTTTGCCAGAGAAGTACCGGAAATTTTTGTGGCCTCCCCATCTAGAATCAGCAGGTCATAGTGATGATGATGTACTTTATCTTGCGTGATAGTAGCAGTGGCAGCCTCATCCCAGGTTATTTCCGGCATATCTGATGCCACTTTGATTCCGACCGAGTTGATTACCTGCTGCCGTATTTCCCGATCATCACTGTAGATTAGGATTTCTAAGCTCTTTTCGTCTTCCGCCATTTTCTTCCTCAGCTCATTTTTTCAAGGACTTTTGGCTCTCATTGTAACTGACTATTGTCTACATTCGATGTCTGCAAGCTAGATTTTTAGTCTTCTTAGGAAGTTGTTAGTTTTATTCTCACAGCAAACACATCTCTGCCTGCCCTGATAGCGTTTTGTCCTGCGAGAGTGGGACTTTTCGCCTACAGTAGATAGAAAGCGCCTCTGCCTTGAGGGAGGTTCAGGCGATTGAAACCACTATTGGAGGATATTTAGATGCAAAAGTACACGCTCCCAGAACTGCCCTATGATTACAGCGCGCTAGAGCCACATATTTCTGGCAAAATAATGGAGCTTCATCACGATAAGCACCATAACACCTATGTTAATGGCGCAAATACTGCTCTAGAAAAACTAGAGGCGGCTCGGGAAGCTGACGATTTGGCAGCCATCAACCAGTTCTCGAAAGATTTGGCGTTTAATCTTGGCGGACACACTAACCACTCGGTTTTCTGGACCAATATGGGACCTGACGGTGGCGGGGAGCCAGAGGGCGAATTGGCAGCGGCTATAGCCGAAAACTTTGGATCATTTGCGGCATTTAAGAAGCATTTCTCTACCGCCGCCACCGGACTTCAAGGTTCGGGTTGGGCGGTTCTGGCTTGGGATTCTATTTCTTCACGCCTAGTTATTTTCCAGCTCTTCGACCAGCAAGGTAATGTTCCGGTGGGGATTACTCCACTGCTCATGCTGGATATGTGGGAACACGCTTTTTATCTGGATTACCTAAATGTTAAAGCCGACTATGTGAAGGCCTGGTGGAATGTGGTGAATTGGGAAAACGTTGCTGCCCGGTTCGCCAACGCGGAAAAGAACTTCAATTCCCTAATCAATCTGCCCTAACAGCCGTTTCACTAACTAATAAAAGACACGCCTGACTGAGCGTGTGGACGAATTTTACCTCGCGCCCCGAAATCCGGAAAACGCTCTGGCATTTTCACGGATTTAGTGCCTTAAGAATTACAGATTTTTAGATTTGTTACCGGGTATCCGATTTTAGGGAGTCTTGGTGGCTAGGGTGTCTACCCTTCGGCATAAATTCGTCCACACGCTCTATCTGTATTGTTGCACCTTTCTAGCAAGCGTGAGGGAGCGATTTCCCCTCCCACCCAAGAATTCGGGAAGAGCGAGGGCGCTTCCCGAATTCTTATGCCTACCACACCCACTCGGGAAAAACCGCTCCCCCAGGTGTTTATCTGTTCCCGGATAAGTGAAAAGCGGGGGAAAAGATTTATCCGAGTCGGCTAGGCGGGCATAAATCTAAAAAGGCAACGCCTTTTTAGATTTTGGGCAGGAGGAAAAACTTTTTCCCGCGCCGCAGCCTAGACAAGGAAAACCCTTTCCCCAGGTATTTATCCGTTCCCCCACCAGGGTAAAGCGGGGAAACGACAGGATTATTTTCTAAGTCGTTAAACTGCCCTTAGGGCATTATTTCCATGCAATAGTCTGTGCAAACAACTTAGAAGGAAATGAAATTAGCTGAACATCAAATTTTAAGGAAGGTTCGATTCTAGAGCTAGCATTATGCAAGCGCATAGATATTTCCCACCCCTCATCACAAACAACATGAATGGTGTTGTTTGATTCTTTACCATTAGTTTCCTTAAAACCTATATGGTAAAAGCGTTTCGGTAACTTCAAAACCGGAACTCTGGTAATCGGTTTCTGTTCTTTAGAAGCCTTATTTAAAGTTCCCGCTATATTGATAGCCTCAACGCGAGTTACTCGCCTTGGGTCATCGGTGATCACCTTATAAAAGTCATGACGCCCGATAAGATACCTGATTAGCATTTCCGGCACGTCACCATGCGAATTGTTCAACCTGGAAAGTTCATCCATAAAGGACTGCAAGATAGGTCGGTAATAATCTCCGGCTTTATCTGGAAGATTAGCCCATTTGGCAGGAGTGCCTATTTCCTTACCGCTGTCACGCATTTCTCTAAGCTCTTGAAACTTAGGCGTAACCTCAGAGAAATATATTTGCGAACACGGATGATTGAACCATTCAGAACCGAAATCAATACTATCTGACAGGCGGCTATGCTTAACGGCATGATGATTATGCTTGCAGGACAGCCCAAACTGCCAAGAACTTCCTCGCCGAATACACATTACATCCCGTACATCCCCCGCAATACCGGCAGCATCCGATTGTAACGACAACACAAGTGGACTATCTCCATCTGGGTACTGCAAGCGTGGTTCCAAGGGTTCGATTACCCTAATAGCCGCTTGTGCGGCATCCATCAGATTACTTTGTTTAACAGCTGAAACTTCGAAACAGTGCTGAGCTGTATGCAATTGTGGTGTTATCTCTAAAACAACGTCCTGCAAATCATCGTATTTGTCGTAAAGCGCTTTAATACAGGCATATTCAAAGGCTTTACCTAACCGAGTCTGACTGCCTTCTTTTACCATTTTTCCCCTTTTAGATAACCATTTCCAGGGAGTTACGAACTTGGATTGCAACCTGTTCAGCAAGATTGCAGGGAACCGCGTTGCCAATCTGTTTATATATGCTTGTCAGGTTGCCGCTGAAGACCATGTCCCGTGGAAAAGTTTGAATCGCTGCCGCTTCTTGCCAGCTCAGTCTCCGCGTTAGTCCTTCACCGAACCGCCAGCTGTCCTTGCCTACCTTAACCATGTCAGGAGACCCCGGCCACAGCGTCACTTGCTTCGCCATTGCCGGAATCGTGTAACTGACCTCATCCCATCCTCGTTTGCGATTACGGGACATATAGCGACTGGAATACGGAGCTTGGCATACGTCCTCGTCTTCGGGCAAGGGGATTGGGGCTAAAGCTTCCCGCAGCGTTACGATATTTGATTGCGGGGCTGGGAAACTAAAATCATCAATTCCCAGGTCTTTGCGAAAACCGACGATAATAACTCGTTCTCTGTCCTCTGGAACCGAGTAGTGCTTTGCGTTCAACAATTGATAGCGAACGTCATAACCACAGCTAGAGAACTCTTGAACGATAGCATCCATTATTTCTCCCCCAGCCATCGTGAGTAGACCTTTTACATTCTCTCCAACAAACACCAGGGGACGTTTTGCTTTAACAATGCGAACATAATGCTTATATAAAGAGTTTCGAGAATCATCTAACTTACGCGGTCCGGAAAGAGAGAATCCTTGGCAGGGAAAGCCCCCTAGGATAATGTCTGTATCGGGAATGGTGTGTTCAGAAATCGTACCTATATCCCCGCAAACTACCTCACTTGTGCTCCAACGCCGAAAAGTCTCGCACGCATCCGAATTAAAATCATTTGCCCAAATAGTTTTGAAACCGACACGCTCGAATCCGATATCCAATCCGCCTGCACCGCAGAACAGACTCGCCTGTGTCATTTGTTTCGCCATTTTACCTCCTCACCAACCTCAGCAGTAGATACACCTATCAACATTACATCTTTCAGGTATGCAACCAGCCAATCACGCCCACCAGGGCAACATTTCCACTTTCCCGATTTCAGGCATGCGCGCCGTTTTCACCCTCCGCAGACAAAACACCCTCCCAATACCGGCAAAACACCCCAATTACGACCACAATTCCCATCTCGGGAGGGCGCAACCGCACCGGGAGGGCGAAAACGTCACCAAAAAGGGACGCGCTCGATGAGAGAAGTGGAAGCACTAACAAGAAAAGCGGGAACGGTTTCATGTCGAGGGGTAGGATTTCAGAACATCAAGGGGCACGGCGGGTAAATATGAGGAAGTAATGACAGGAAAAGCAGGAGGAAAGTTTCATCCAGGCAGATGCGGTGTGCGGCCGGCGAGAGAAACGGAAGCACTGACAAGAAGAGCGGGGGAAAGTTTAATCCGAGTAGGTGCGGTGGGCATAAGAATTTGGAAAACGCCGCAACGTTTTCCAAATTACTTGGGCAGGAGGACAAATTTTCCCCCGCACCCACAGTTTTCAGACACGTAACCAGGCAACCACGCCCGCCTGAGGAGCGCTTTGACCCTCCCAAGACAAAACCACCCTCCCAATCCGGGCAAAATGACCAATAAATAGGCTCTACCGCCCAATCGGGAGGGTCATAACGTCTCTGGAGGGTGATTTTGCCAAACTCCACCAGCAGTTTTAATCAATCTCCCAACCATTCCACCCTCCACAGGCAAAATCACCCTCCCGATTGCAGCAGTACGCGCCGTTTCCGCCCTCCCGAGACAAAACCACCCTCCCAATCCCGGCAAAACACCCCAATTACGACCACAATTCCCATCTTCGGAGGGCGCAACCGCACCGGGAGGGTCAAAACGTCAGCAAAAAGGGCGCGGCGGGTAAATATGCGGAAGTAATGACAGGAAAAGCAGGGGGAAAGTTTCGTCCAGGCAGATGCGAGGGACGGTTTTATGCCGAGGGACAGGATTTCGGAACATCAAGGGGCGCGGCCGGTAAAAGATACGAACGGGGCTTGACCTGCGCAGCAGGTCACGGGGTCCCCGGAGTGCTTTTACCGAGCCAGCCCCGCAGCGGTAACGTAGCGCTTAGGGGCAGATTTATGGCGAGGGGGTCGCAGCCGGTAAAAGATATGAGAGGGACACGCTATTTAGGGAGAGCGGAGAGGAGGATTTATGCCGATTAGGCTAGGCGGGCGTAAGACTTAGAAAAGAGTCTAGTCTTTTCTAAGTCTTTGGGCGCGAGACGAAAACCACCTCACCGCATCGCCCCTACAAAGCCGGTCACGGATCCCCGGACTGCTTTTACCAAGCAACCCCGGATTTTACAATCAGTATAAAACGGTCACCCGAGGCGGGTGCTGGTCTGCTTAGCACCAATGTCGTAGATAGCGATCCGTGCCGGATGGGCTTTTGCTCCTTGGCGCTCGCCCTCAGCCGGTTCTAGCATCACTATCCGGGAACCAACTGGTACCCCCAGAAACTGCGGGGTAGTCTGCACGGTAGAGGGGGTGGACACCATTTTTCCACTGGACCAAGAACTAGATACCGACGACCATTTACCGTTTTCATAGGTAGCTGCGGTCAAATGTACCCCAGGGAAATCATCAGGCTCTAGGTTTTCCCCTTTACCTTGATACAGCATTATCACCTGTTTTGCCTTGGGAACTGGCATATTCGCATCTATACTGACTTGCGGCTTAGTACCGGGTTCTCCGGTAACTTTTAGCCCTTTAGGTAGCTTTTGGAAAGACTTTTCTATTTTCTTAGCTTGTTTCAGGGCGGAAACATCACTCAAGTCCATCGCGCTGACCAGGTCAATCACGAAAACCATAGTGGAGTTCGCGGGAATCCTTTTTGCGGCTTCTCCTTGAAAACCAAGATTGGGTGGAACGGTAAGCTGCACTCTTGAACCTAGTTTTTTCCCGATAAGTCCCTGTTTCCAACCGGCAATCACTTCACTCATCGCATACCCTTGGGCAGAGTCCCCGATTCGGAAGGTACTCATCACGGTTTTCCCGTCCCACAGGTTCCCCAAGGTATCCATTAGCACCTGGTCTTTTTCGGTTACTTTTCGTCCCTCGCCCTCGTGTAGCACCCGCACCTGCAAATCGGAGGGAGGTTGTCCGACTCCGGCTTCCATTTGGGGAGCTGACCCTAGTCCCCCAGATACTGCCGGGAATTTTCCTTCAACTGCCGCAGCTGAAGTATCGGCAGAACCGGAGGAGCACCCGGATAGCATAAGCAGACTGATAATAGTGCTAAATGCGAGGACAACTGTCTTTACCCTAAGGGATAGTGTTCCCTCGCGGCGATTAGCTAAGCAAATATTCATAGGAGTTAAGGCAATTAGTTGTCTAAAGGGTTCCTACAATATCCATTACGAACGCTACCGCTTGCCCATTTTGCTGGGTACTTAAAGCTAAACGCGAACCGATAGTTTTACCAGCTAACTCTTTATCTAACCCCAGTTGGGCTAGAGTTTTTTCGCCTTGTAGGGGCATCGGGGTTTGGCTGTCCCAGGTGGAGACAGTTTTTCCTGATTGATCAAGCCAGCTTTGATGCACTACCACCACGTCATCAGCTTTGAGAGCTGCCCCGGTCCCCTGTGCTAGGGCGGTCACCGTACGGTCTTTAGGTAATTTGTCGGTGCTTACCTTTAAGGTGGGTTTTGCCCCCAGGTTGCCGCTTACTTCCAGTCCTGGCAAAGTCTGGGAGGTAGCTTTCGCTTTTGCTAGGTCTTGTTCACCTTGCTTCATTTGGGCGGCAGATAAACATTTCAGGGTATCAACCACAAATACTAGGGTGGATCCAGCGGGAATATCTCCAGTTGCCTGGTTACCGTACCCAAGGTCGGGGGGAATAACTAACAGGGTACGCGACCCTGGTTTGGCATCTTTAAGCCCTTGTCCCCAACCAGCAACCACCTGTTTCAAGGAAAATACTGCCGGGGTTCCCCGGTCGAAACTAGAATCGAACTTTTTACCATTCCATAGTTGCCCATGATAATTAACCTGCAGCACCGCGCCGGAGCCACAGGAAGCGCCTTTACCTTCTTTTAAGGTGGCAACTTTGAGTTCTTTAGGGGCGTCCCCTTTGCCGGCGCTCACCGTGGGGGTTTTGCCGTATTCGCCTTCTACTGTCACCCCGAATTGTGACTTGTCACTGCTACAGGCAGTAAGGGAAGCGCTCAGCAGTCCTCCCATCAGGCAGAGGGAGGCAAGTGAGGAAGATAGTCTATGTTTCACGGTTAAGTCCTGACTGTTTGAGGGGAATGATTCTAGTGGAATGATTGACCGCAGGCGCAAGAACCTACCGCATTTGGATTATCAATAGTGAAGCCTTGCCGCTCGATTGTGTCCGCATAATCGATTGATGCGCCCTCTAGATAGGGGTTCGACATTTTATCGACGACTACCTCTACCCCGGGAGCAAATTCTTCAACTGCGTCACCGTCAAGGAGACGCTCATCAAAATAAAGCTGATAGATTAGCCCTGAGCAGCCGCCAGGTTGTACCGCAATCCTCAGGCGCAGGTCGTCACGACCTTCTTGTTCTAACAAGGATTGCACTTTTTTAGTGGCCGCTTCGGTGAGGGTAACTTTGTGGGAAGCTGTTTTTTCAGCTTGTTCTTCGCTCATGACTCTCCCTAATAGCTCGTTTAGTATGTTTAAGTCTTTCCTTAGCCTAGTCCAACCTTACCCCTGCTGGCTATCGCGACCAGGTACGCGCTAAGCGAAGTCCTGCCTGTTTCATTCCCGCAATATCGGCGGGAAATTGATATATCCCGTCAATTCCCATCTCGGCTGACTCTCCCCTACTAAGATTATTTTCGCTGGTAACTACCACTATGGGAATTCCGCTAGGGGCAGATAAGTGGCATAGGTGTTCCAGCGGGGAGCCGGAAAGATTCCAGGGGGAAAGCTCTGCGGTATTCGCCACTAGCAAATCTGCGCTCGCTAAAAACTGGGGTAGGCGGGTGTGAGCATCCAGGAAATCGGCTACAAAATCGATTCTGGCTCCCAGGCTAGCTAGTAGCTCTCCTACGCCCCATCCAGCTCCGCCTCCGCTCAGGTGACCGCGCCGCTTTTGCCGGGTATTCTTTGCACCCTGGGTGGGGTTAGTGAGCTTTAAATAACGGCTTGCCCCAAATACCTCTGTTTTTCCTAAAACCTTTTCCCAGTTTTCCTTGGTTTTCTGGGCTGTTTCGGGGTCGGTTTTTGCGATTTCCGATAGCACTCCGGAACTGGAAAACAAGGGTTTTCGGCTTGCGCAGACTACTGAAGCATTCCTGAGGACGTGCGCCAAGTTTTCCCAGGTTTGCGCGCTTGGTTGCTCCTCACCGTAGGATTTGGCGATACCGGAAATTAATAGGTCGGGAAAATCTGATAATTTCCGATGTGCGGGTGGGGTGAGGGCGCTATTGGGCAGATATTCGCTTTGCAGACCGGCTGTTGTTTGGCACGCGGGCAAATAAATTGGGCATTTTTTCTCTAGTAGTGCCGGCAACTGGCTTCCCACCTGGAAAGGGTCAGTGGTATTTGCAAATAAATCCCCAACTTCGCAGCTTGCACTGACTTCGGAAAAATCGTAGGAGTACGGGACTACCTGCAAGTTGTCGCCAGAGCGATACCCATGCCACCCAGCCTTAAATGCTTCCCCTAAATGTTTTCCGCTCGCATTTTTGGTTGCGGAGGTGGCAACAATTACCTGCACTTAAAGATGCCCACCTAGACGGGACAGGAATAATGCCTCGGCACAAATCGCGTTTTGCAAATCCCCCAAGTCTTGGGATTCATTTTCCGAATGGGCGTTAGTGGCAGGATCTTCCACCCCGGTGATTAAAATATCGGCCTGCGGGAAGACTTGCGCCAGGTCAGCGGTCATGGGGATTGCTCCCCCACACCCAATATCGACTGCCTCTTTATCCCAGGCAGCAGATAGAGCCCATTTCATATCCTTTTCTGCCGGTGACACTTGGGCTTGATAGGACGGACCGCACTCTAGGATTTCGGTTTCGATTTGCGCCCCAAAAGGTACGTTTTCTTGTAAGAAACTGGCTAATGCCTGGGCGCACTGCTCACTATCGGTACCGGGAGCGGTTCTTAATGATAGTCGCAAGCAGGTTTCCGGCATGAGGGCGTTTGCGCTTTCGGCCCGCGAACGCTGATCCCAACCGATAACGCATAGAGCGGGCTGATTCCACAGACGAGCCGCAACGTCGCCTTTTCCGGCTAACTGGTAGCTAGCAACTAACCCGGCATCACTCTTAAATAACTGTTCTGGATAGTGAACATCAGCTCTGGTAGAGCCACCCAGACCGGGGACAGCCAGGGATCCGTCCTCGTTATAGCATTTTGCTAGTAGCAAACTGGCGACTGTAACCGCATCCAGAATCGGACCGCCGAACGCCCCCGAATGCAGGGCAGAATCCATTACTTTTATTTTCACATCTAGGCTGGCAACCCCCCGCAGGCTGGCAGTAAGCGCTGGTTCGCCTACTCTCCAGTTATCGGAGTCGCACACAATAATTACGTCTGCCGCTAACTCTTCTCGATATTTTTCAATAAAGTTCCTAAACGAGGGCGAACCTATCTCTTCCTCTCCTTCAATGAAACAAGTTACATTGACGGGACAATCTTGTCCTAGAGCAGCCAGAGCCCCATAGTGAACCATCACCCCAGCTCCGTCATCAGAAGTGCCCCGCCCATAGAGGCGACCGTCCTTTTCGGTGGCAACAAACGGATCCGTGTTCCAGCGTTCTAGCGGACCGGCCGGTTGTACATCGTGGTGGGCGTAAAGCAGCACGGTTTTAGCTTCCGGGCTAACTATTTTGCGGGCAATAACTGCTGGCATTCCTTCTTCCCCACTGCCGGTGGGGGCGGTCTTTATTTGGGTTTCCATTCCCAAAGAGCCAAATAATTCCGCTACCTGGCGGGCTGATTTTTCGACTTGCTCACGCGAGGTTGAGGAAACTGACGGGATAGCCACCAAGTTTGCTAACTGGGTTTTTACATCATCAAAAACGCTTTGGGAAGCTGCTTTCATTTTCAAAATATCGCTCATAGTTGCCAGGTTACCCTGTTATTCCCGGCTTTAGTAAAGAACGCTCGCACATAGGGCGAACAGATACCGGATGCAGATTTCCTATGCCCGCTCTGGCTAGATAACCTGGATGGGTGAAACTTTTTGGAAAAGAAAAAGTCGAAGATAGCCCAGCACTAGCTGAAAAGGGTGACGGCAAGGGACACCCCACCCCTAAGCGCAAAGTTGCGGAAGCTAAAAATCGGCGCCCCTTAGTGGTTGATAAGAAAGAAGCCCGTAAGCGTCGTCGCGAGCAGCGCGACCGAATCTATAAGAAACAGCAAGCCGCCCTGGATGGTACCGGTGATGAGCGTTATCTGCCCTATAACGATCAGGGACCAATTCGCCGCTATATCCGTGATTTTGTGGATGCCCGTTTTGCTATCGGAGAGCTGTTTATGCCGGTAGTCTTGGCTTTCTTGATTTTGTCGATTGCTTTTTCACGTAACCAACAGCTAAATGCGATTTTACTGTTCAGCATGTGGGGTTTGCTGCTACTGGCGATTATTGAAGCCGTGGTGACCACTGTGATTATCAATCGGGCGCTCCTTGGAGTTACCGAGGGCGATAAACGGGTAAAGAAAGGAAACGGGCGTTATATTCTGATGCGCCTGGCAAGTCCGCGCAGAATGCGCCGTCCTCGCCCTTCTGGCCCGCGCGGGCCGCGTCCCGATATTAGTGAATACGCTGGCGATATTCGTGCCTATATGCTCTCGCGAGCCTAAGTGGTTTCACGCTTTGCCAGCCCTGCGTAACGGCAGGGCTGGCAAATCTGCACTGAGCTGCTTATTAATCCGACCGGCGAAACTTGGACCTTGATAAATCATGGCGGTAAAGGCTTCTAACAGGTCGGCTCCAGCGTCCAGGAACTCACGAGCGCTAGCAGCATCTTCGATTCCGCCACATCCGATAATCAAATAGTCTTCACCTATTTGGGCACGTAACAGGCGAACCACTTGCAAAGCCCGTTCCTTTAAGGGTGCTCCCGATAGCCCGCCCTCACCAAAATCATGGTTAATGGTGGTGTTGGTGGCGATTACTCCGGCAAGTCCCACTTCTTTAACCAGGTCAGCTAGCTCTATCAGTTGCGCATCTTCCAGGTCGGGAGCCAGTTTGACCAGCACTGGAACTTGCCGGTTAGCGCTTTTACGTGCGCTAGTGATTACTGCCTGTGCGATTTGCCGTAACTGTTGCGTAGATTGCAAGCTGCGCAACCCAGGCGTATTGGGGGAAGAAACATTAATTACCAGGTAGTCAGCATATTTAGCTAATAAACGAGCCGAGATACGGTAATCTTCTACCGCGTCGTTCAGGTCAGTAGTCTTATTTTTTCCCAGATTCACCCCTAAAACTAGGCTACGACCTGCCCGGCTGCTACGTAGCTTACGTAAACGCCGTGCTATTTCTTCGGCTCCTCGATTATTGAACCCCATCCGGTTTCGGACTGCCCGCAAAGGCAATATCCGCCATAGTCGGGGTTTATCGTTTCCGGGTTGAGGACGAGGAGTTACTGTCCCTACCTCCACAAAAGCAAAACCAAAAGCAGTGAACTGGGCAGGAGCTAACGCATCCTTATCCATTCCCGCAGCTAGCCCTAAGTATCCGGGAACTGGTCTAGCTAAGCCTTTCAGTCCCTCAGCATTACCTACCCAACCGCTGCTATAAGAGCCAACTGAACCGGAGAAAAATACTCTCAGCACAGAGGTTAGTCCCGGAACTTGCGAGATTAAATGCAGGGTTTTCATAGTGGCGTTGTGACATTTTTCGGCATCAAGCCGTGAAATCCAGTGATTAAATACGAAACGGTATAGCACGTCCTCAATTTTACTTAATAGCAGCCCCAGGTGCTTAAATCCTGGCAGCAATATCGCTCACCCCAGTTCTAAATATGGTTTTAGTCCCTAATCCCACCACAGGCACCAGCCAGGATGAGCCCAACGCGGATCTGCGCTGTAGAGTTCATCTGGCGCTAAGGCTTGCCCGAGCGAGAGTTTACTCTGGTAGCTACGCCAGATTTGTCGAGCCTCATCCGGGGTGGGCTCTAGACCCCCCTCGGCTGATGGTTCCACAATAAACATGGTGTCTACGCTGACCCGTTCGTCCCAGCGAGAAGAACCGATGAGATACCCCGATAAATAGACCCTGCCAGGATTAGCAATACAGGCGTTAAGGAAGGATAACAAGGTTGGGGCATCATTTTGCCGGTCTGCCAGGGCTATTCTGGGAAGAGCATCCAATAGTTTTCGCGCCCCTGCAGCTTCTAATCCATGAAATCGTTGATAGTCACCGATACCCTGCCCAGCTGCCAAATAGTCCTTTAGGATTAACGGAATTTTTGTTTGCGCAACCCAGCCGAGTGGCCCGTAAAGACCAGAGGGCAGTTCCGGATCGTCTTGCAGCATTTTTAGAAGAGTTTTATCACCTTGTGCTCCTAAAAACTCCGGAGTGGACAGAGAAAACAGTTCACTTCCGTTAAGACGCTGTCCCACATCACAACTTGCGGATTTACGGGTCGGCGAAGAGGTAGTTGTCATAGCTGCTCCTTTAATTGTTAATCGTTTCCTGTCACTTTCGCGCATCTTTTTTTAAGAGGAAACCGTTAGATAAACCGGTAAGGATAAAGAGAAAAAGTAAAAAGTGTGGAAAACTCTTTGCCAACGTAAAGCCTTAGGATAGATAGGTGTTGATTTCTATAACCGATTTATCTGATCCGCGAATCCGGGATTTTACCCAGCTAAAAGACGTGAATTTGCGTAAAAGTTTCGAGGCTGAACACGGACTTTATTTAGCGGAAAGTTTTTCGGTAATTGAAAGGGCACTAGCGGCCGGTCACCGACCTCGCTCAGTTTTGACTAACCGGCATTGGATAGGACGTTTACACGATATTTTAGGTGTTGATGCCGCAAACCTTCCGATTTTTGTAGCTGATGAGCAACTGCTGACTGAGCTAACCGGGTTTCGAATGCATCGGGGGGCTATCGCAGCTATGGAACGACCTGACCTGCCTTCTTTGCAGAAGGTGTTAAAAGGTTCGCGCGCGGTGTTGATATTAGAGGATTTGGTTGATCATACCAATGTGGGAGCGGCTATCCGCTCAGCGGCCGCTATGGGTTTTGATGCCGTTCTTACCAGCCCCAATTGTGCAGACCCGCTTTACCGCCGGGCAGTTAGGGTGTCAATGGGTACGGTATTTTCTTTGCCCTGGACCAGGATTGATGCTTGGCCAGATACCTCCTGCCTGAAAGAGAAAGGCTTTATGGTTGCGGGATTGGCTCTTAGTCCGACAGCAGTTTTGCTGCCGGATTTTTGCGCGTCTTTAAGTACCAAAGTTCAAGCGGGTGAAAATCCTAAAGTTGCCCTAGTGTTAGGCACTGAGGGCCCGGGGATGACTAAAAGAGCTTTGAACAGTTGCGACCTGCTAGTTAAGATACCGCTCAGTCACGGGGTGGATTCCTTAAATGTGGCAGCTGCGGGAGCAGTCGCCTGTTACGGAGTTATCCAAGCACTAAAAGGCACTCCTGCCCGGCAATAACCTGGCGACGCAACGCCTAGTGATAAAAGATTATGGCGCGCAAGAAACTCTTGCGCGCCATATCGAGTGAGCTACCTAGCTCTAAGCTAGCCTTTGCTGGCTTTAACTGCTTCCTCGCCCTCTTGAGCTTGTTTTTCCACAAAGTCAGCTTCTGTTAATCCGGGGTGAGGGTTAAAGTCGGTTGCGGAATAGTCTTCACCTTTTTGATAGGGCGGATCCACCCGCCGCAGCGCCACTACCGACCCCACCAGGCCGCCCCAAATCACTAGGATGGCGACCAGCATCATCAATATAGCTTCACCAGTCATAGCTAGTCTTCCTCCTTGTTCCAGTCCACGTTTTCTAGGTTGAACGAGGGCGATATTTCCGCGCTCTTATGCCACTTTAAGCGGGGCATAACCAGCGAGAATACCAAGAGAATCCCTAACATTGCCCAACCGAAGGTATTTGTCCACCAGCGCGGATAGTCTCCGTAACCGTTAGAAATTAAGTCCACCAGGTTCGGTACCAGCATGAACACTAGGAGCACCGGGATTACAAACCCGATGAGTCCCTCCCACCATTTACCGGCTTTCACGGAGGAAGTTACGTTCAAATGAACCCGCAGGGAACGTAGGGAGGGAGTAACCACCGTTACGATTACGCACAGTGAAAGCGCCGCTCCTACTACCCCGATAGTGTTGATGTAGTTATCGACTGTGTCTAGGGCAGCGAGCCCCGTGGTAGTTCCAAAGAAGAACACCGAGACCACCGCTAACACTATCCCGAGAATCACCGAGGCTTGTTTGGAAGTCCAACCAATCTTGTCTTGGAAAGCCCCAGCTACCACCTGTACTAGGGACACCATTGAGGTAATCCCGGCCAGCACTAGCGAGGCAAAGAAAAGCGCGCCAAAAATCCCGCCTCCAGGCATTTCGTTGATGATTTGCGGGAAAGTAATAAAAGAGAGTGACACGCCGGAAATATTTTCCAGTTTGTCTACTGAAGTTCCCTGTAGGTGTGCCATATATCCCAAGGTGGCGAAGACTCCGATTCCGGCTAGCACCTCGAAAGAGGAGTTAGCAAAACCGGCAACTAGACCGGTACCGGTCAGATTAGACCGTTTCTTAAGGTAGGAAGCGTAAGTCATCATGATTCCGAACCCTACCGACAGAGAATAGAAGATTTGGGCAACTGCTGCTATCCAAACTTTCCCATTCCACAGGGCGCTCCAATCGGGGGTAAAGAACTTATTTAACCCATCGGTTGCGCCCGGCAAGGTTAATGCCTTGATTACCATAGCTATAAACAGCACCACCAGCAGCGGAATACAGATTTTAGTAATCCACTCGATACCGCGGGAAACTCCGAGGGCGATTAACACAATGGTAACTACCCAAACCAAAATCAAAGGGAGAGCTATCCCCCAAACGGGAGTAATCGAAATAGAGGTCGTGTCGCGAGCCTGCAAGAACTTGTCGGAAAAGAATCCGGCAGGGTCATTTCCCCAAGCGCGAGTGAAAGAAAAAACTGTATAGCGCAGCGCCCAGGCGATAATCGCCGCATAGTAAACGACAATAAAGAAGCACACGCCGACCTGCCACCAGCCCACGGCTTCAGTTCGCCTATTTACCCTGGCTAGTGCCAGTGGAGGAGAACCGCGAAACTTGTGACCAATCGCGTAGTCCAGCATTAGCATCGGCAGCCCAATAGCTAGTAGCGCAATCAGGTAGGGAACAATGAACGCACCGCCACCGTTTTGATAGGCGACACCGGGGAAACGCCAAATATTTCCCAAACCGATTGCAGAGCCAATCGCCGCAATCAGAAATCCATATTGTGTCCCCCACGACTGTCGGCTGGTCTTATCGGACGCATTAGACTGCGAAACCTTTTCAGACATTTCAACTCCTTATTGATGGGACAAGCAATCACCTGAGCGCAATTACTTAGAGCCAAAGTAATCCCATCCGCCACCTGTCGGACGAAAACATTCACATTATGAGATTTTGAAGTTATCTGCTGCCTGAAAATATTTCTCCCGCCGCCCTAAAAGGCGGCGGGAGAAACGTATATCCTTATCCAAACCCTAGCCGGTTACAGCGGCATGACGCCGAGGCTCCTGCCCCCCTGAGTCTGTATCCGTTTCGTTTTTCTTTTCCCAGGTAGGAGCACCTGCCCCCAATTGCTCTAAGCTAATAGCTTTAGCGGCGCCCGCACTTTGAATAGTCATCACCGCTGCCTGGGAAGAAGGGGTAACTGTCCCAGAGGTAGCTGCTGCCCGCGCCTGCCCTCTTAAGCCGCGCTCGACCTTTTTAGATTCCGGTTTCGCTACTGCCGGCTGTTCAGATACTTCCGTTTGCTGCTCAACCGATGCAACCTGCACGGCAACACCCTTATCATCCTCTTTAGATGCCTTGTTCAAATTAAAGCCAGCTTTAGCAGCGTTATCATCCTGAGGTTGGGCGGGGTTATCCCCCTCTGCCGTCTCTGCCGGAGATTCCTGCTCACCGGTTTCTAACTCTAACTGCTCGTCATGAGCCTTGCTGGCCGCCGCGGCTACCTTTGCCATAGAGGCGCGATTCTTTGAATCGGTTTGCGAACGCTTTTCCTCTTTAGCTTCCCGTTTTTGATTTACCGAACCCAAATTCTCGTCACAATTAGAACCGTTTTCCACCGGCTGACTATGGACAATAAACCCGCGCCCTTCACAATGTTCACAGGGACTTGAAAACGCCTCTACCAGCCCTTCACCTACCCGTTTACGGGTCATCTGCACCAAGCCCAAAGAGGTAACCTCCGTAACCTGATGCCGGGTGCGGTCACGTCCTAAACATTCCACCAAACGCCGTAAAACCAAGTCACGGTTAGATTCGAGCACCATATCGACAAAGTCGATAACAATAATTCCGCCAATATCGCGCAGTCGCAGCTGACGAACGATTTCCTCAGCAGACTCTAGATTATTGCGGGTAACAGTTTCCTCTAAAGTACCGCCCGCACCCGTATATTTACCGGTATTCACATCAATCACGGTCATAGCTTCGGTGCGGTCGATAATCAGATAACCCCCCGAGGGCAACCAGACCTTACGATCCATTCCCTTGGCCAGCTGTTCATCAACTCGATGAGCGGCGAAAATATCGTCCGTCCCCACCCATTGTTCTACTCGCTCTTGCAGGTCAGGAGCATATTCCTTGACGTAGGAATCGACTTGGCTAAAAGTATCCCTGCCTTGCACCACCAGCTTTTGGAAATCCTCGTTAAACACGTCTCGAACTACCCGCAAAGCTAGTTCTGGCTCTCCGTGCAGCAAATAGGGCGCAGATTTAGAGGACGCAGCGTTCTTTTCTATTTTCTCCCACTGTTTTTGTAAGCGCTGCACATCTTGACGAAGCTGTTCCTCGCTGGCTCCCTCAGCTGCCGTCCTAATAATCACCCCGAAATCCTTAGGGACAATTACTTTAAGGAGCTTCTTCAAACGTCGCCGCTCACCCTCGGGAAGTTTGCGAGAAATCCCGGTCATAGATCCGCCTGGAACCAGCACCAGAAAACGTCCCGGCAAAGTAATTTGAGAAGTCAGACGTGCACCCTTGTGACCAATCGGATCTTTTGTTACCTGAACGGTAACCGAATCCCCCGGTTTCAATGCCTCTTCAATGCGGCGAGGACGACCTTTCATTCCCGCGACGTCCCAATTGACTTCCCCCGCATAAAGAACCGCGTTACGTCCGCGCCCTAAATCGACGAAAGCCGCCTCCATAGAGGGAAGGACGTTTTGTACCTTTCCGCGATAAACCGAGCCCACCATCGTAGTTTGAGTATGACGGGAAACATAATGTTCAACCAGGACATTATCTTCTAGAACAGCTATCTGATTGAGCCCGCCCTTAGAACGGATTAGCATAGTGCGCTCAACCGCTTCTCGCCGCGCCAAATACTCGGATTCGGTAATAACTTTCGGGCGCCGCCCCTCTTTACGCCCCTCCCGGCGACGCTGTTTCTTTGCCTCTAGACGGGTAGAGCCTTTAACTTGCTCAATTTCGTCACTAGCGTCAGCACTAGCGCGCGTGCGCCTTCTACGCCGACGGTGACTGCCAGCCGCTTCCAAGTCACCAGCTTGTTCACCAGCACTAACCGCCTTACCCTCTTGAGGGTCCGCTTTGGAGTCCCCGCGCGCTGAACGAGCGTCCTTACTGGCGCTATCTGCCTCGCTGACTGTCTCTGCCTCGTCTGATTTGCGAGATTTCTTGGAGGTACGGCTTTTCTTTTCTGCCTTACCTTTTGAAATTTTAGAGGTCGCCTCAGAGCCGTCCTCGCCCTTTTTCTTCCCCTTGCGTTTGCCCCCTGAAGCTTTCTCATTTTTAGAGGGCGTCTCCTCGCCATTATCCGCAGCCGGAGCAGGAGCAGCCGCAAACATCGGAGCCCCAAAAGTTGGAGCCGCAGTTAGCAGCGGGGGAACTTTGGGAGCCGAATCCGGTTTCTCTGAAGCAGAAAAAGTCGGTCCAGAAAATAGAATCCCACTATTTTGATTAAAAACTGTTTCGTTATTATTAGGGTTTTTCACCACTTGTCTCACCTGGACACGCCCGCACCGGCGAGTCCCCTATATTACGCCGCCCTCTAGGACGGAAGCCTTAGTCTACGCGGAAACATTTACCCGCGCCAGAGAGTTTTCCTAGGAAAATAGTCCCTCTGGAGTGGTTTTCCCCGTGATGCGACGACAAAAACCAACCATCATCATTATTCCATAATTCTTAATTCTGTCGTAAAACCGAGGTTTTTCTTAGAGAATCCTGAGAAATCCTTAGCGACCGGCTTAAAAACGCGCTAACCTAAGTGACAACGCTGTCACTATGGACTGCGCGTAAGCAAGCTCATAAACTACAGCGACTTCTAAACCGACTAGAAACGGAAAGGCGAGCAGAATGACTATTGCTTCAACAGCATTAGATGCCACCATGTTGGCGCGATGGCAGTTCGGTATTACTACCGTCTACCATTTCATCCTGGTTCCGTTCACCATCGGCATGTCCCTCCTAGTTGCCATTATGCAAACCAAATGGCACAAAACCGGTGAGGAATATTGGCTGAAGGCGACACGGTTCTTTGGGAAACTGTTCCTAATTAACTTTGCACTCGGTGTAGCTACCGGTATCGTGCAAGAATTCCAGTTTGGTATGAACTGGTCTGAGTACTCCCGCTTCGTGGGCGACATCTTTGGCGCGCCGCTAGCTTGTGAGGCTCTTATTTCTTTCTTCATGGAGTCCACCTTCCTGGGACTTTGGATTTTCGGCTGGGGTCGTTTATCCAAGAAAGCTCACCTCACCTGCGCTTGGCTAGTGTTCGTTGGGGTAAACACTTCTGCTCTATGGATTATTGGGGCAAACTCCTGGATGCAGCATCCGGTAGGCGCAACTTTCGATCCGGAAACCGGTCGTGCGCAACTGGATGGCCTATCCGGATTCTTCCAGGTACTGCTTAACCCGGTACTCTGGGCGGCCTACACTCACGTATTGTCTACCTCCTGGTTGTTGGTCGGCACCTTCGTTGCCGGCATTGCTATCTGGTGGATGGTTCGCTCGGCCAATGCCGGCGCTGAAACCGAGGCTCGCGATATCTGGCGTCCGATTGCCCGCTTTGGCATGTTGGTTATGATTGTTGGCGGTCTGCTAACCGCCGTTACCGGACACGTTCAAGGTCAGCTAGTAGCCAAGGATCAGCCTGCAAAGATGGCTGCCGCCGAAGCGCTATGTCAGACGCCAAACGCCGGTGAAGGCGCACCCTTTACCATTGCAGCTTTTGGTCCTTTGAACGCAAAATGCGATGAAATCACCAAGATTGGCGAAGTTCCCGGAGTCTACTCCTTCATGGCTACCAACTCTTTCACCGGCAAGGTAGAAGGTCTGGACACTTTGAACCAAAAGTACGGTTCACTGTTCTCTGAAATTCTCAGCCAACGCGGATACAATATGCAGTCACAAACGGTCGATTTCAGCCCGAACATCATGTTCAGCTTCTGGAGCTTCCGCTTGATGATGATTTTCGGTATCTTCTCGGCGATTCTAGCTATTTGGGGTCTAATCGCCACCAAGGGTGGAAAGATTTCCAAGTCGAGCGGGCTGGCCAAGTTCGCTATCTGGTGTTTGCCGATGCCCTATTTAGCCACCACTTTCGGCTGGCTATTTACCGAATGGGGACGTCAGCCTTTCATCGTCCATCCGGTACAGATGGATGTCGATGCGTCCTCGGTCTTTATGCTCACTGAGCATGGACTTTCATTTGCGGTTCCCGCCTGGCAAGTACTGGTTACCCTGCTAGGCTTCACGCTAATCTATCTGGCACTCGGCGTTGTCTGGTTCCTGTTGATTAAGCGTTATGTAAAGGAAGGTATTCACGTCAGTGCCAATGAAAAGGCAGTACATGGCGAGGATGCCGGCAAGAACCTAAGCTTTGCTTACTAAGTCAGATAGGAGATCAAAGAGATGACTATTCTTCAAGTTATTTGGTTCATCCTGATCGCCGTCCTGTGGACTGGCTATCTGGTACTAGAAGGATTCGGTGTCGGTGCTGGAATGGTAATGCCGATGGTTGCCAAGACTGACCGCGAACGCACTCAGGTACAAAAAACCTACGGCCCAGTTTGGGACGGAAACGAGGTATGGTTACTGACCGCCGGAGGCGCAACTTTCGCTGCTTTCCCAGAATGGTACGCCACCATGTTCTCGGGAATGTATCTGGCACTGTTCTTGATTCTGTTCTGCTTAATTATTCGTATCTGCGCTATTGAGTGGCGCACCAAGGTGTCTTCTGCCGCTTGGCGCGGTCGCTGGGACACTTGGCAGACCATTGTCGCCTGGTTGGTTCCGGTTCTATTCGGAGTGGCTTTCGCCAACCTGGTACAGGGTATGAACATCGCGATTACCCAGTACAACACCCCCGGCGAAGCCTTGGCAGGGGCTACTGACCTCAGCAAGCACGTACACAACTTCACTTCCCAAGGCGCTCCCCTAGGCAGCGTATTCCTCTCGCTACTAACCCCCTACACCATTGCGGGTGGGGTAATGCTGGCGTTGGTATTCGCTACGCAAGGCTTGGCTTTCTTAGCGCTGCGCACCACTGGTGAGGTTCAGAACCGTGCAAAGAACCTGCTCGGCAAGTTCGCGATTGCAGACACCGTGCTAGTTGCAGTCGCCGCTTTGTGGGGACAGTTCCTATACGCCACCCAGGTAATGGCTTGGATTCCGCTAATCATTGCGGCCTTGGCATTTGTCGCCACCGTCTTGATGGCTCTTCGTGGCTCCGCATGGGGTGCATTGCTCGCTCACTCTGTCGGGATTGCAGGTGCAGTAGCGTGGATCTTTACCGCCATGGCTCCCAACGCTATGAAGTCCTCCCTAGATCCGAAGTTCTCGCTGACGATTTGGGATGCTTCTTCATCGCAGTCTACTTTAGCGATTATGCTAGTGATTGCGCTGATAGTAGTACCTATCGTATTGGGTTACACCTACTGGAGCTACACTCGTATGCCCCTGAAAGTCACCCTTGAAGAACTAGATGAAAACCCCGGATTACCGTGGGAAAAGATTCGTCAGGGTGCTTCTTTCCTCGCGGAAAGCTAGGCAAATAATCGGCACTTGCCAGATAACTTTCTGCGAGCTGTCGATTAATCAAAACTGAATAAATAGTGCTGGTCTTGGCTAAATAGCCAAGACCAGCACTATTTATATCACCCAACTTAAACCGCTGCCCCAAGCGCTGGGGCGGATTTATGTCGAGGGGTAGGCTTCGGGCGTTAAATCCGTAAAAATGCCAAAGCATTTTTACGGATTTCGGGGCGCGAGGCATAATCCGCCCCGGCGCTGGTTACCGACATCTCAGTCCTGGAATGAGCGCGAAGGCATCTGCCTGCTTCGGATAACCGATCTGGGGTAGGAAAACACTCGGAACAAGGATGTGGGGGGCTAGGTTTTTCCTCCCGCCCAAGAAATTCGGAAAACGTAGCGACATTTTCCGAATTCTTATGCCCACCGCACCCACTCGGATAAAACCTAGCCCCCCCCACTCGAAGTAACCAACCTGGAATGAGCGTGGGAGGAGAAATCCCTCTCCCGCGCGTACGCGGCGACTACTGATGAACAAGGTTTAGAGTTTTCTACTTCCTGTGGGAAAATAGTCCTATTATTTGCATGGAGGACACTCGTTTTGAAACCACTTGATCCGAAACTGCTGAAATATGCTCGCTCAGCACGCCTATCGATTGCGATAACTGCAATAACCGGCATTATGCAAGCAGGGTTAGTTATCGCCCAATGTTTCCTGATAGCTGCGTTGATTTCTCCGGTTATATCTTTACGGCAAACCTGGGGGCAAGTAGCTCACTTTGCATTCTGGTTAGCAATCGTTTCCCTGGCTAGGGTGGGTCTAACCTATTTTCGTGCAAACCATCAACATAAATCAGCCAAGAAAGCGATTCGAGAATTGCGCGCCCAAGTGCTGGCACATTGTTTGAAACTGGGACCGCGCTGGTTAGCACGTAAAGGTACCGACACAGTTACCTTAGCTACTAGGGGGCTAGAAAAACTCGGTCCTTACTTCGTTGATTATATTCCGCAACTGATTTTAGCGGTTACCGTCACTCCCCTGGTCTTAGTGGTCATGGCGGTAATGGACTTTTGGTCGGCGCTAGTAGCCATTATTACTATTCCCTTGATTCCTATCTTTATGGTGATTATTGGGAAGATGACTCAAAGCGCCTCTGATCGCCGTCTGGCTACGATGCAACACTTGGGACGGCAACTACTAGATTTAATTGCCGGTCTTGCCACTTTGAAGAGCCTGGGCAGACACCGCGGCCCGGAAAAACAAATCTCCTCGATTGGTAAAACCTATACCCAAACCACGATGGCTACTTTACGTATCGCCTTTCTATCGGGAGCGGTATTGGAGTTTATTTCTATTCTTTCGGTAGCAATCGTGGCAGTCACGGTAGGACTGCGAATGGTAAGTGGTGGTCTTGACCTTTACACTGGTCTAATCGCGATTATGCTTGCACCAGAGGTGTACACGCCGGTACGTCAAGTAGGCAAGTTCTTCCATGCTTCCGCTGATGGGGTCGCTGCTTCCCAATCTGCTTTTGAAATCCTAGAAACTTCCCCAGCTACTGGCGGTGACCAGCCGGCTCCCAATTTGACCGACACCACCATTACTCTTAGCGGCCTCACTATGGCTTCACGCGGAGCTTGGGCTCCAAATAACGTGAATCTAACTATTAAGCCCGCCACTATCACCGCTTTAGTAGGTAAATCTGGGGAAGGTAAAACCACCACAGTCATGGCACTGTTAAAACAGTTAGCTTGCGACCGGGGCGAAATCACTCTTTGTGATAGCACCGGGAATACCATTTCCCTAGATGACATCTCCCCTGAATCCTGGTGGCAGCAAACTTCTTGGCTACCCCAAATACCAATACTTCTACCTGGAACTTTGGCTCAAAACATTGCAGAGTCACACCCGCATCTACAAGAGCTTTTCCCACAGGGACTTCCCGGAAGAGAGGTTCGACAAGCCTCTCGCTTAGCAGGATTTGAAGAGGTAGTGGCAAAACTTCCCGAAGGCTGGAACACTTTCCTACGGGCAGGAGGAGAAGGACTATCTGTAGGACAGCGTCAGCGTCTCGCCCTGGTGCGGGCTTTGCTCTCCACGAAACAACTAATCGTCCTAGATGAGCCTTCCGCACATCTAGATGCCCATTTGGTGGCACAGGTGGCGCAAGTAGTTCAACATCTAAAAAATTCCGGTAAAACTGTAGTCTTGATTGCCCATCGCCAAGAGCTAGCGCAACTAGCTGATCAGGTAGTGCGGATATCTTCAGTTCCCTTCACCGCTGAAGAAGCGGAACGTTATCACGATACTCAGCCCCAGGCAGCCCGAGCCAGCGAGGCAGAGATTCCCGAATTTCTAGGCTCGACACGGGGGTTGCAATAGTATGAAAACTTGGTTTATTACCACCGAAGAACGCCAGGCACTTAAACGGGCTATAAAGCTCTTAGAACTAAAACCTGCCACCTTGTTTTTGGCTTGTTTCTTGGGGGCAGCCGGATTGGGCGCCACCATTGCCCTAGGCGCTACCGCAGCCTGGCTGATTGCCCGTGCCTCCCAAATGCCGCCCGTCCTCTACCTGGAGGTAGCGGTTGTTTCCGTGCGTTTTTTCGGGATTTCCAAAGCGGTGTTCCGTTACCTGGAACGGTTAGCCTCCCACAAGTTGGGGGTGTCCGGGATGACTACCCTGCGCACCAATCTTTACAGAAGTCTTTCCTATTCCGACACCGCCCGGATTGCCAGCTTGCGACGAGGAGACATTCTAGATCGGATGGGAACCGATGTAGACAATATCGGTGATTTCGTGGTAAAAAGCCTGTTACCAGCCATGGTTGCCACTATTGTGGGGATAATAACCGTGGTCGGTATCAGCCTAGTGGATTGGAGAGCCGGTCTTTTCTTGGCACTAGGTCTACTGCTATCTGGCCTGGTCGGCCCCCTTTTCACTATCCGTGCTACCCGAATTTCCCAGCAGCGCGAAACTCAAAGTCGCGCCCAGATTTCCGAAGTGGCAATGACTATGGTTGATGGCGCTGCCCAAATCACGGTAGATGGTCAAACTCAACAGGTACTTTCTGGCCTGTCGAAGCTGGAAGATCAGCTCTATGAGGCAAAGGATTCCTCCGCAAAACCAGCTGCCTTGGCAGAGGCTATCGACGTGTTCGGAATGTTAATGGCGGTAATCATGGCTGCCTATTTCGGGATTTCGGCGGTAAATCACCAATCTATCCCCGAGGTAATGCTGGCAGTGCTGGCACTTACTCCCCTTTCTGCTTTCGAGGGAACCGCACAGCTCGGACCGGCCGCTCAACAGCTAGTAATATCGGCTACTTCAGCGGTTCGGATAATGAATATGCTTCCGGCGCAGGAACAGGTAAAAATGACTGACGAGGACGAACAGCCAATTATTCCCCGCAACCGGAGCGCTTCCAGTATTCTGGAAGCTAAGGATTTAGCTATTGCCTGGCCGGGGGGTCCGGTAGTAGCCGAGGGGATTAATTTACGTCTAGAACCAGGCAATCACCTGGCGATTGTCGGGCAATCCGGTATCGGGAAAACCACCCTGCTCTACACCCTGGCTGGACTGCTAAAACCAGTTTCTGGGAGCGTAAAAATTGATGGGGTAGATATTTTCTCCTTACCGCGTATTCGGGCTGCGGCCAGCTTCGTAATTACTCCCGAGGATGCCCATATTTTTGAAACCACTATTTTAGAAAACCTGCGAGTAGCTAATGGTCAGCTTTCAGCTAAAGAGGGGGAAGAACTACTTAAAGAGGCTGGTTTGGGGCAATGGATATCTTCACTGCCAGATGGTTTAGAAACCGAGCTAGGTTCGGGCGCAACCACTATTTCTGGTGGTGAACGTCGCCGGATTCTTTTGGCACGCGCTATGGCAGCGAAAGCACCGCTATTAGCGCTTGATGAGCCCGGAGAACACTTGGACGCCGAAACCGCTGACGCTCTGCTGCGAGATTTATTAAATTCCGGCAGTAAAGAACAAAAACGGGGAGTCATCCTGGTAACCCATCGTTTAACCCCCCTCGACCAGGCAGATAAAGTATTTATTATGGATAAGCCCCACGGCAATCCCAACGAGCCAGCAACCTTTGTCGCTTCAGGCACTCATAAAGAACTCTTAGAAACCCACCAAGGCTATGCCTGGAGTATCCGCCAGGAGCAGGTTGATGTCTTTTGATAACGTTCCATTACCAAGTTTCCCCGGCTTATCAAGTTCCGACAACCCGGATTTACCCGACCCAATTGCCGCTTCTCGCCCTTTAGATAGCAGTTTAGATAACCATTCGTCGCTATCAGAAGATAGTTCGCGCCTGTTATCCTCTGTGCTACGCCTGATGGGAAACCTAGAGCAAGACAAAGTTTTGCAGGCATTCGTAGATCAGGCGTGCGCCATGACATCCTCGCCCTATGGAGCCTTAGCTATCTTGGACTCTCGTGGGGAGACCAGCGCTTTTTATACTCACGGGGTGAGCGAAAAACAGCGTGCATCAATGGGACATCCCCCGGTAGGACGCGGAATTATCGGAGATGTTCCGGTAAATAACGGCGTTATCTCTAATGATTTGGCTTCCGATCCGCGTTTTACCGGCTATCCGCCCTCACACCCGGAAATGCACTCGTTTTTAGGGGTACCGCTGCGTATCCATGAACAAGTCTATGGTCGCCTCTACCTGTGTAATCGTCCCGGAGGATACAGTGAACACGACTTGGCATACGTATCAGGACTTGCAGTTCTAGCCGCAGTAGCGATAGAAAACTCGCGTCTTTACGAGGTTTCGCGCTCACGCGAACGCTGGACCCAGGTGTCCCAGCAGCTCACCACGATTCTATTAGAGGGTACGGATGAAGAGGACGCCCTGCAGTTTATTGCGAAATCGGTACGGGAAGTAGCGCAAGCCGATACTGCTTTACTGGTTTTACCCTCGGTCGGTGATTCTTGGGTTTGCGAGATTGCTTCCGGATATGGTGCGAGCGAACTGATTGGGGTGGCTTTTCCTCCACAAGGACGGGCCCGCACGGTACTTGCAGAAGGTCAAGGTTTAATCGTTGATTCCTTGGCGCGAGCGACCACTTTACGGGTACAAGAACTGTCCAAGTTCGGTGCCGCTCTCTACGTCCCCCTATTAGCCAGATCGCACGCTATCGGGGTATTACTGCTTTTACGTCTACCAGGTAAACCAGAGTTCAACCCTGAGGTTTTAGCTATGGCGGAACAGGTTGCTACCCAAGCGGCTCTCGCCCTCGAAATCGCTGATGCTAAACATGCAGCCGATATTGCAACTTTGCTAGATGAGCGCGCCAAAATTGGGGAAGATTTGCATGACCTCGCAATCCAACAGCTTTTCGCTACCGGTATGCAGTTAGAACGGATTCGAGCAACTTTTGCCAGTGAAACTAATCTGGATTTCTCTCAGGCGGAGTCCCTGATGGAAAAGGCTTTGGCCAGTGTAGATGACTCGGTTAAACAGATTAGAGCGATTGTCCACAATTTGCGAGAACCAGATGCGGCGGTAGATTTAGTTGAACGGCTGCGCCGAGAAGCTTCCCTGGCTCGGCGGTTACTGGGATTCGCGCCCTCTTTCGTTTTAGAAATAGATGGAGAAACCCTCTCGGCTTCAAACCCGGCTAGGGAAGAAATCTTGATTGAAGAAGCCGATCAACGGGTCGGACACGATATTTGTGATGACGTAGTGGCGGTAGTACGTGAAGCCCTGTCTAATACGGCACGCCATGCGGGGGCATCCTCTGCACAGGTGGTGGTAAAAATTAGCGGTATGGGCTGTAACGGCTCTATCCAGGTGGAAGTAACCGATGATGGGCATGGCCTAGATCCTAGCGTTACCCGCCGGTCTGGTCTTGATAATCTGAAGAGCCGCGCCCGCCGCCACGGCGGTATTTGCCTCGTTAAGGCAGCTAAACCTAACGGGTTAGCCTTAAGCTGGGAAGTTCCCCTATCTTAAGACCACCCATCAGCTAAATAGCTAGTTATGTCCGCTAACGAAGTTAGGTTATAGCCCTACCGATTTAGCGACCTCGGACAGTTTTTCTGCGCTGCGGGTCAGAGCATCTCGCTCATTTAGGGTAATCGGCGGATCTAGTACGCGCCCTACCCCGGAGCGACCCACCAGAGTTGGGGCTGCCATACATACCCCGGAGATACCATTCCAGTTGTCAAGTAGGGATGAAACGGTTAGAACCCGATCCTCATCGCGCATTACTGCGGAGATAATGTTGGTTACTGCCAGCCCGATCGCGAAATTAGTTACCCCTTTTCCGTCAATAATCCGGTAGGCTGATTCCACTACGTCTTTCGCTATCCGTTTTTGCAGCTTATCATCAAAAATTCCTCCCCCGACGGTGGCTCCCCACCGCGAGAGCGGCACGTTACCAATCTCGGCACTGGACCAGAGCGGAACCTCGGAGTCACCGTGTTCACCGGCAATATAGGCGTGAATATTTTGGACTGCAACCCCGGTTTCTTGCGAAATTAGGTAACGCATCCGGGAAGTATCAAGTACCGTTCCGGAACCAAAAACCTGGTGCGAGGGCAAACCGCTCATCTTTAGAGCCATATAGGTAGCGATATCTACCGGGTTAGAGACCAAGATATAAATGGCATCGGGGGCAACGTTTAGCACTTTCGGCAAAATAGAGTTCATGATGTTTACCATCGCCTGCACCATATCTAGGCGTGACTGTCCCGGTTTTTGCTGCGGACCGGCGGTAATCACGATAACGTCCGAGTCACGTAAGACCTCAACATCGTCTGAACCGGATATTGAAGCGGCAGGGGTGAACTGAATCCCGTGTGCAAGGTCGAGAGCCTCCGCTTCGACCTTAGCTTTATTTATATCGAATAGAGCTATTTCGCGAGCTGCACCTTTAATCTGGCACGCATAGGCGAGAGCAGTACCAACGAAACCGGCACCGACAATCCCCACTTTCGAGCGACGAGTCAGCGCCGAGGGGTAGAGAGAATTTGCACGCTCTTTCGACATAGTTTCTCCTTTAGGGATAGAAGTTTTCTTCTAAAACCAAATTACCCTGCCAGAATTGATAATGCCGATGAAAAACGACCTAGTTTCAGGGTGATTTTATAGTCTTTCTCGTCTTTTAGCTGTCCTGGGCAGATTCTTGTTGTTTCGATAGACGCTTTAAAGCGCCCAGCACAGTATCCCGATTGGTGGTTTTCCAAAAAGGGGGTAAGGATTTAAGCAGGTAGTTAGCATACCGGGCAGTAGTTAGTCTCTGATCTAAGATTGCAACTACTCCCCGGTCATCGGCAGTTCTAATCAGTCGCCCTACCCCCTGAGCCAATAATAACGCCGCATGAGTGAGGGAAACCTCGGCAAAGCCACTTCCCCCTGCGACCTCAACAGCGCGGGTACGGGCAGAAATATAAGGGTCATTAGGACGAGGGAAAGGTATTCGGTCAATCAACACTAGGCGACAGGTATCCCCCGGCAAATCCACTCCTTGCCAAAGTGAAAGCGTACCAAATAAACAAAAATCACGATTAGCTGAAAACTCATCTATCAGCTGATTTATAGGTCGTTCTCCCTGTAACAGTACCTTGAAGTCACAGTTATCGGCAAAATATTGGGCTGCCTGTTCAGCCGCCTTAAAGGAAGAAAATAGCCCTAACACTCCCCCGCCAGCTGCCTCAGATAGCTCTAAGGCTCTTTCCAGAACCGATTGATCTAGCCCTGATTGCCCCGGACGTGGCAAATCAGAAGCCACATACAGGATTCCTTGCTTAGCGTAATCAAAAGGACTACCTAAATCACTACCTTGCCAAGTGTGCGAACCGCGCAGCCCCAGGCAGGAAGCAATTGGATTAAAAGATCCTCCCAGCTGCATAGTGGCAGAAGTCAGCACGCAAGAACGTCCCTTAAACAGGTTCGCATACAGTTTATTTCCCACGTCGAGAGGCCCCGAATAAAGGCAACGTTCCCCAGATTTTTCTTCCTCAATCCAGGCAGCCGATTTGGTCGGGTCAAAGCAGCTAATTAGTTCAGCGGCCTCTAAAGACTCTTCAATCTGAGCCAGGGTCACTTTTTGTTTACCTTTATTTTCGTCCTCTTTATTAGCGCTACTAACCTGCCCAGAGATATCAGATAGTTCGATTTGCAGCGCAGTTAAAGTCTCTTGCAAAGCTCCCTGGATAGAGTTCAATTCCCCCTCGGGCAAGTCATTTAAGGTTTTTGATAAACGTTCGGATACCTCAAAAAGGTTGCTGACTGGCAAATCAAAATGCTTTCTAGCGCTGCGAGCAATCCTTTCTATTGCCGCACCTGAAAGGTTCACGCAGGCTTGCGAGCGCGCCCGGGAAGGAAGCTCGTGCGCCTCATCAACGATTAATACTTCAAAATCTGGCAGCAGCTCGGCGCTGGTGAGTGCCGAAATCGCTAATAGCGCGTGATTAGTGACAATAATATCGGCATCTTGGGCTTTGAGCCGGGCATCTCTAGGAAAACAGTCAGTAAAATAGCGACAGGTTTTCCCCTGACATTGATTAGCAGCGATTGAGGCTTGCCGCCAGGCGGATAACGTGACTGCCCGCTCTAGGTCGTCACGATCCCCGCTATCGCTCTCTTGCGCCCATTCCCGCAGCCGCGCCAATTGTTTGCCCACCAAAGTGGGGGAAGCCGCAGTCACCTCATAGGCGGGAAAGAGAGCTTCACTTTCTTCGGGAGCGGCCAGTTTCCAGCGACAAATATAGTTTGACCACCCTTTTAGCACCGCCACGTTTGGAAGAGGATACCCGAGCTGCCGGCACGCCCCCACTACCGTGGGAATATCACAGCTGAGGAGCTGACGCTGCAACGCCAAAGTAGCAGTCGAGATTACAACCCGTTTCCCATGGTCTATGACCTGCTGGAAAGCAGCCGCCAGATAGGCAAGAGATTTGCCCGTACCGGTTCCTGCCCCCACCAATTGCGCGCCCTCTAAAGAAAATGAGCGGCTCGCCAGATTACACATTTGAACCTGTTCCTCGCGTTTACTTCCCCCAATACGCTCAATACAGGTTTGCAGAATTTCGCACGCTGCTCTCGCATCTTTACCGCCACTGCCTTTACCCTTATCGGCAGTGGCAACTAGCGGAGAAACCGAAGAATCCATCTAGTTCGCCACTTCCAATATGGCTTGCGCCAAGGCCGGTCCAGCTCGCCCTATAACATGAGTGCCCTGTTCTAGATACTCCACGGTATCGACGATACCCTCCTGGTGGAGTCGGGCTACCAGAGCAGAATGACTATAGGGAATTACGTAATCTATGGGTTTAGCGGGCGCAGGTAGCGCTTTGCCGATTGCTTCGCGGAGCTGGCTAAGACCTTGCCCGCTGCGGGTCGAGAGCGCTATCGCCCCAGGTATTAACGATTGCAGTGCGCGGATATGGAATGCATCTACCAAATCTGCTTTGTTGAGGACGATAATTTGGGGGATCGCAGAAATGTTGGTTAGCTCCCCCAACACTTCCTTAACGGTTTCTACCTGATGGGAGGGGTTCTGGTGGCTGGCATCTACTACGTGCACGATTACATCGGAGTATTCAACTTCCTCTAGGGTGGAGCGGAAAGCTTCTACCAGCTCGTGCGGAAGTTCATCAATAAAACCTACCGTGTCGGTTAGGGTGTAGCTGCGCCCATCGGGGGTTTGCGCCTGGCGCACGGTGGGATCTAGAGTAGCAAACAGGGCATCTTGCACCATCACATCCGCGTCTACCAGGACATTTAGTAGAGAGGATTTTCCGGCGTTGGTGTAGCCCACGATTACCACTGAGGGCAGGGCGCTTTGCAGACGGCTTTCCCGTTTAGTGTCCCGTCCTTTTTTCATTTGCTGAATCTCGCGGCGTAATTTCGCGATTCGCTTGGTAATCCGGCGGCGGTCAGTTTCCAGTTTGGTTTCACCTGGACCGCGCGCACCGATTCCCGCTCCCCCCGACACGCGCCCTCCTGCCTGGCGAGACATTGATTGTCCCCAGCCCCGAAGGCGGGGCAGCAGATATTGTAGCTGCGCCAGTTCCACTTGGGCTTTCCCCTCGCGCGAGGAGGCGTGTTGGGCGAAAATGTCCAGGATTACGGCGGTACGGTCGATGACTTTCACTTGAACTATGTCTTCCAGTCCTCGCCGCTGGGAGGGCTGGAGCTGGGCATTTACGACTACGGTGTCGGCGTTCAGCGCCGCTATCTGCTCGGCTAACTCTTTAGCTTTACCTCGCCCTACGAAAGTTGCGGCATCCGGGGTGCTGCGTCGCTGCAAAGCCGCGCCTACCAGCTGGGCTCCTGCGGTTTGTGCCAGGGCAGCCAGTTCGGACAGGGACTGCTGCGCATGAGAGCGGTCATGGTCATATATGCCCACAAGAAATACTTTTTCTAACTGAACCCGGCGATACTCGACCTCTGAAATATCCAGGTCAGATGCGTTCGTGCGCTGAAATTCTTCCCGCAATTGCCGCGAGAAATCTCCGCCGTGCGAACTTTGTCTAGATAGCGCGGTACTCGTCCAATCCAGTAGTTCTAGCCCTTTTTGTTCCGCGGGCGGATAGTTATCGGATTGGTTTTGATTTGCGATAGCTGGGGCGGCGTCTGTTACGTGTGGGTTTGGGTGGCGTGCGCGTACACGGCGAACCAGGTCATAGGCTCGTTCTAGGTCTTGTTTGCTGACCCGTGATTCTTCTAGGATTTGCGCCGCCCCCTTTCCACTAATCGCTTCTCCTGATTTTCCCATGCTCTCCCCCAGGGCTGCAATAGGGCGCGCAGGCAGGAGGGCGCGTCATTTTATTCTCTACCGCCAGATTTGTTGGTATTGGCACGGGTTTTATGAGTTCGATTCATATCACACTCTGTCAAGTTTGTTTCTCTGTCGAGATTGGGTATTCTTTAACAGGTCTAGGGCCTATAGCTCAGTTGGCTAGAGCGCCACGTTTACACCGTGGATGTCGGGGGTTCGAGTCCCTCTGGGCCCACCGTGACGAACTCGAACAGCAAGCTTGCTTGCTAGTGAGAGTGAGGAAACCGTGCGTAATCCCGTTAGGGATTACTGGCACAGGAGGAGCCCGAACGGTACGAAAATCGTTCGGGTTTTCGCAATAGTGAGGGCGACGAAATTGTGTGTAATCCCGCCCGGGATTACTATCACTTTATGTATTACAGGTGGATACCGTTATTTTCTTCGCTGACGCTCACCGGCTTGACCGGAGGGTTGTGGGGGTATGCCTGGGAGTCCACCGCCCCAGCCCCCACTTGGGTGTCAGCTAGCGTGCTAGTTCTCGCATTTCTGTTTGCAGCTATAGGGGCTATAGGGATTGTTTTTGCGAGTAAAACAACCGCTTCCAAGGCCGCAAAAATTACTTACCTGACCGGGACGATGCTGTTCCTTGCGGGATTCGTTTCCTTCTATGTATTCTCCCAACCTACCACTATAAACATTTTTGGGTTTATAGCAGTTACAGCAGGTTTAATAGTCGCGAATCTAGCCGCGGGTTACCTTTACCGGGATGGTTCCCGGCAAAAGTAAATATTTCGCTGCTTAGCGGGCGCGGGAAACGATTTGCGTACCTGCCCACTGGGGAGAAACCACTTCCGAGGTGGTAGGATTCATTCCCGCGGTTTTAGCTGCTTCCTCGATTAGACGCGGATCAACAGCCTGCGGATCAGAGGCGATTGGGCTGAGCACCCAAATTCGTCCTCCTTCATCCATATTACCCATTGCGTCCATCAGCAAATCTGAAAGATCATCGGCGTTCCCGTCATCATCACGCCACCAAATCAGGGCACCATCACTCATGCCGGTGAAATCTTCATCTGCTAAATCGTCATCAATCTGATCCATAATGGCTTGACGAAGATTTTCATCAACATCTTCATCCCAACCAAATTCTTGAATGACTTGCTCTTCTTTAAACCCCATTTCCGAAACGGATAGGGAAGTTTCATGCCTTTCGCCTGTGGTTTCCACGTTCTCTAAAATACATGATTGAGACGATTGGGAAAAACACTAGCGCCGAGTTTCAGCTAATCTCTGCCCATATTTCACTGTTTCCTGAAATAACCCCACGCCATTACCACCTATAATCCCTGGTAAACGCGATTATTCTCAGCATTATTGCCACCTTAAATCACTTTTGAGTGTAACCGGTTTACCAAGACTTCCCTCATTTTCATTAGTCGGCTAAAGAGCAGTAGCGAAAGCACGAAAAATAGATAAGAATTAGATTTGTATGGTCTTTGGTTGAAGGAGCAGCAATACCTATGAGTGATATGTCTGAGAATAAAGCATCCCTGGATTCTATACACCAATTAGCCAAGGCAATACCAGACCCTGACCCGGAAGAGACCCGTGATTGGCTCGATTCTTTAGACCAACTGATTAAAGAACGCGGTCCGGAGCGTACTCGCGATTTACTGTTGCGAATGTTAGCGGCGGCAGGTGAACAAAACGTGGCGGTGCCTGCCAATTTAAATACGCCTTTCACGAACACGATTAAGCCGCATGATGAACCGACTTTCCCCGGGGATGAACGCATCGAGCGGGATTATCGTCGCTGGATGCGCTGGAATGCCGCCGTGCAGGTTACCCGCGCGCAACGCCAAGGGGTGCATGTGGGGGGTCATATTTCCTCCTATGCTTCTATCTCTACTCTTTACGAGGTGGGCTTTAACCATTTCTTCCGCGGCAAGTCTCATCCGAGCGGCGGGGATCACGTGTTTTTCCAAGGGCACGCCTCCCCCGGTATTTACGCGCGGGCTTTCCTAGAGGGGAGGCTATCTGAGGAGGATATGGATGGTTTCCGTCAGGAACTATCTCAAGCCCCTCACGGTTTGCCTTCTTACCCGCATCCGCGACACCTGCCCGAGTTTTGGGAATACCCCACCGTGTCTATGGGGCTGGGGCCGGCCGAGGCGATTACCCAGGCCTGGTTTGATACCTATTTGACTAACCGGGGAATCAAGGACTGTTCTGACCAGCACACTTGGGCTTTCCTGGGTGATGGGGAAATGGATGAACCGGAATCGCGGGGAATGTTGCAGCTAGCGGGACAGCAAAAACTCGACAACCTAACGTTTGTCGTGAACTGCAACTTGCAGCGTCTGGATGGTCCAGTGCGCGGTAACGGACAGATTATTCAGGAACTTGAGGCATTTTTCCGAGGCGCCGGCTGGAACGTTATCAAGGTGATTTGGGGTCGCGGCTGGGATCGCTTGTTAGCCAAGGATCATGACCATGCGCTGCTGAAGGTGATGACCGAATGTCTGGATGGCGACTACCAGACGTTCAAGGCTAATGATGGCGCTTACGTGCGTGAACACTTCTTTGGGCGGGATCCGCGCACCGCAAAAATGGTGGAGGACTGGACCGACGAGGAGATTTGGGATTTGCGGCGGGGCGGTCATGATTACCGCAAGGTTTACGCGGCCTATCATGCGGCAATGGCGCATAAGGGACAGCCGACTGTTATCTTGGCGCACACTATTAAGGGATATGTGCTGGGTGAGACTTTCGCGGGACGCAACTCCACTCACCAGATGAAGAAGCTGAACTTGAAAGATTTGAAGGCGCTGCGCGACCGGCTACATATTCCGATTACCGATGAGGAGCTGGAGAAGGATCCGCAGCTGCCTCCCTATTACCGTCCCTCCGAGGATCACCCATCCTTGCAATATATGTTTGAGCGTCGCGAAAAGCTGGGCGGTTTTTTGCCTTCGCGTCCTAAAGAACGCAACCAGATGCAGATCTCTTTACCCGACGATTCCGTGTATGACGTCCTCAAAGGAGGTTCGGGTAAACAGAAAGTTGCCACCACCATGGCGCTGGTGCGTCTAATGAAAGAGTTTTTAAAGGATGAAGAGTTCGGCAAGCGGATTGTGCCGATCGTGCCGGATGAGGCGCGGACTTTCGGGATGGACTCCATGTTCCCCTCCGCGAAAATCTATAACACTCTGGGCATGAATTACACGGCAGTCGATGAAGATTTGATGCTGCATTATTCCGAGGGTAAAGATGGCCAGATTCTGCACCCCGGGATTAATGAGGCGGGAGCAGCTGCCGCTTTCCAGGTGGCCGGCACTTCCTATATGTCTAATGGGGAACCCACGATCCCGTTCTACCTGTTCTATTCGATGTTTGGTTTTCAGAGGACGGGTGACCAGTTCTGGGCTGCCGGAGACCAGTTGGCACGAGGTTTCGTAATTGGCGGAACCGCGGGACGTACCACTTTAACTGGTGAGGGTCTGCAACATGCCGACGGTCACTCCCCGATTATTGCTGCTACTAACCCGGCGTTTGTGCAGTACGATTCGGCCTATGCTTACGAGTTGCGCCATATTATTCGTGACGGTTTGCAACGAATGTATGGAGATGGCTCCGATGGGCGCGATCAGAACGTCATGTACTATTTGACGGTTTACAATGAGGCGATTCACCAGCCGGCAGAACCTGAAGGAGTCGATGTTGAGGGGATTTTGCGTGGCATGTATGCCTTGACCGGCCACTATGAAAATGGCGGACCGAAGGTAGAACTGCTAGCTTCGGGGATTTCGGTTCCTTGGGCGCTGCAGGCGCAAAAGCTTTTGATGCAGGATTGGGGGGTGGACGCGGCTGTCTGGTCGGTGACCAGTTGGCATGAACTGCGCCGGGACGGTATGGAGAGCGATCGCCATAATCTGCTTCATGCGGATGAAGAATATCGCTTGCCCTATGTTACTCAGCGGCTCCGTAATGCCACTGGACCGGTGATTGCAACTTCGGATTATGACCATCTGGTTCCCGATATGATTCGCCCCTGGGTGCCGGGACGCTACAAGGTGCTGGGTGCTTCCGATTTCGGGTATTCCGATACCCGTGCCGCCGCTCGCCGCCACTTCTTGATTGATGCAGAGTCCCTGGTGGTTCAGGCCTTGGAGGCTTTAAATGAGGACGGGATTCTTCCAGATCGCTCGGTGGTTACTCAGGCATTGAATCGCTATGACCTGTTAAATCCGAATGCTGGTTCTTCTGGCGAACAGTAAAGTCTGACACTAATAGCATCAGGGGGGCGCCCATTTCCCAATGGGCGCCCCCCTTTACTTTCTGGAGCTACCTCCACCCCAAAAAATGCGCCCCCAATTGAGTCTGGAGTTACTATTTGCCCTATTAAAGGGCACTAGGTCGCATTAACCCGCTTATTGCGAACCCGGACACCCCTGGTCTTATTTCTCGGGGTTTACCAAGAGTTGCGCCGCTACCGCTAGCGATAGATTTCTTTGCTATGCCCGATTACTAAGGCTTGAATATAGAAGTGGTCATCTTCAATCTCGCAGATGAGGCGATAGTTTCCGATGCGGTAACGCCACTGCCTCGCATAGTTCCCGCGCAACGGTTTACCGTGACTGCGGGGATCGGGAGTGCCCACCAGATTTTTATCAATCCAGTTGCTTATCATGCGCTGGGTATAACGATCGAGTTTCCGAAATTGTCTTTTGAACCTGTTAGTCACCCGGAACTGATATTTCACAGGTCGAGCTCTTTCTTGAACTCGTCCCACGAGTAGGATTTCTTTCCGTCCTCTTCCCATTCGCGGTGAGCCTCATCGGCTACTGTCAGGTCGAACTCGTCCTCTATCTTTTCGAATAGTGCCTGCCTAAAGGCTTCTGCCAAGGTAATGGAGTGTAAGTTCGCATAGCTGGTGGCTAGCTCCTTTTCTTCTGTACTCATCCGGATGGAAAATGCCATCTCTTGCCCTCCCCTTTGTAGTACAAGATACTACACGCCTGGACGCCGGTCAATAGATTGCGACAAGTTATAGCATTAACCGACACTGGGCTAGGTTCTGAATGCAGGATAACCGCAGGTGCGCCCTCTAGAAATATCCTGGGATAAGCGGCTGCGGGCGAGGTGTGGGAGGATAGCGCTATGGAAAAAACTGGAGTTTCCGCGGAGCAAATCGAGCGGGTATCGCAAATGGAGGCAGCGCTAGTGAGCCTCAATGACGCGATTGCAACTGTCGAGGACGCCCTCGATACCTATGAGCAGATGTGGGACGATTACCGCGCCTTGGATAGTTATTATTCCGGGAAGGCCTGGTGGGAAGATTTAGATGCCGATAACCAGGGGCTTTTACCGGAAGATTTGCCGCGCGGAGTTCTTTCCGAGGACGCAGCCTACGACGCCCTCGGCAATGCCGAAGCCCTGCGTGAGCGACTAAAAGAAATCGCGCAATCCGCCCAGTAAAACTCTTGCGTGAGCACTAAGACACTCCTCCATACAGGGCAGGATAACCCTTGAAAAAAGTAGATTCTCCAGAGATAGCAGTAGTAGTTGTCGTAGGATTATTAGCAACCTCCGGTATCTGCGTGTCGTTCTTATTTGATTCTTTTTCCATGAGGAAGAGCAAAAGTCCCATGGATAGCAAAAACGCTACCACTGCCACGAACACAGTAAACGTAAACGATTGTGTTAGAGATTTAACCATCTTCCACGAAGTGCGAAGTGAAGCCCTTTTTGAACAGCCCTCCATTGGAGGCTCAGATTTCTCCGGGCAGCCATCGATATCCGTATTAGGTTTCGGGTTCTCTACGCCGGGGGCATTGTCCCGCAGAGGCATATTCTGGCTGCCAGAGGTCGGATAACCCTTGTCAAGTTGGAGCGTTAGCCCAGATTCTGCATGCGGCTTCCCAGCGAATCTGCCATTAATATGTCGCGGATGTTTGTTCTCAAAATCTTGATTTTTACTCATACTCACTATTGTTGGCGGGGAGAGTATTTCTCTCGAAAAAATGGGGCAAGCATCAATAGTTTGTAACCATATCTCCAAGACAAGTCAGTATCTTTGAGTTTTTAAACAAGATTTACGCCAGCGATAAATGCCAATTATTCGTTTTTGACCTCATAATGGCAGGAAAGACCTCAACATTGCCATTATTTGAAATAAAGATAAGAATGTATATCTTTATTTATTTGCCCTGTTTTTACTGGATCCATATAGGAGCGCCAGCTCCCCTAGGGTTTCGCATTCTACGATTTGAGCATCGGAGCGTTTTTCCTTTAGTTCCGCCTCTAGCTGCGCCACTACCGCATATAACGACAGGTCATCGAAATCAAGATCGTCTATCAGATTTGTCTGCGGTAACAGCGATTCTTGTTTCTCACCAGTTTCAGCAGATACCGCCGCTAACAGCGCGGCTACAACTTCTAAATCACTTGGAAAGCTTTCCCAAGCAGGAGGGAGATTTCCTGAGGGCGCATCCGAGGCAGTAGCACTGGTTTCCTCGGTAACTATCCCAGTTTCTGAGACTTGAAGAAAAAACTCGCCCTCTTTTCCATCTTCAACCTCCGCGCCACCAGGCAGACCCTTACCGAAATCGGCGAGCGCCGCTAAGGCATCAGCATCTAGCGCCATCTCAACCCACTCGGTGCAGCCAGCGCACTGGAGCTCCCGCCCCCGCGTAGCGGAAAGGTTCCAGCTCTTCATCCCACGCGGTTCCCAACGCCAAGTCCAATAGATGCCGCAGTTCCTCTTGACTGCCTTGAGCAAGGGCAATTCGCACCCGATCCTCTGGGATTACCACATTGCCTACCACATCAGTTTGGGCATGAAATATCCCCAGTTCAGGGGTGTATGACCAGCGCCCTCCGTTGTTATTTACGGAAGCATCTTCGGTTACCTCGAAACGTAAATGCTCCCATCCGCGCAGCGCAGAGGCAAGTTTAGCGCCAGTACCTATTTGCCCTACCCAGGACAGTTCCGAGCGGAACATTCCCGGTTGAGCAGGTTGTTCTGTCCATTCTAAGTTGATGCGCTGATCTAGAACTGCACCAACCGCCCATTCCACATGACTCGAAAGTGCACGCGGGCATGAATGCACAAAAAGTACACCGCGGGTGTAATCCTTGTTCATCGCTTCTCCTTTAGTGATTGTCAGGTTCGTCTTCCCCTACGACCTGTATGCACTACAGAGTGATGACACGCGGCGTCTCAACTTCTATTTTGCCCTCGATAGCCGTTTAGGACAACCCCAAAAGCCTCCGACCGGCAATTATGTTACCAATGAGGCTAATGTGACACCTGTTGCTACTTAGTGGTCGCGATTCTCACCCTCTACCCAGCTATTGAAAATAACTTCGGCTATTTCCGAGCAACCACGCCCACCTGAGCAACATTTTCACCCTCCCGTTTTCTGGTATGCGCGCCGTTTCACCCTCCCGAGACAAAAACACCCTCCCAATACCAGCAAACCGCCCCAATAATGACCACAATTCCCATCTCGGGAGGGCGTAACCGCACCGGGAGGGTCAAAACGTCACCCAAAAAGGGCGTGGTCGGTAAAAGATGTGGGAGTAAAGACAGGAAAAGCAGGGGGAAAGTTTCATCCAGGCAGATGCGGGGGGCGGTTTTATGCCGAAGAGTAGGACTTCGGAACATCAAGGACGCGGCGGGTAAATATGCGGAAGTAAAGACAGAAATGCGGGGGAAAGTTTGATCCGAGTAGGTGCGGTGGGCTTAAGAATTTGGAAAACGCCGCCACGTTTTCCAAATTCTTGGGCAGGAGGACAAACTTTCCCCCGCACCCACAATTTCCAAGCATATAACCAAGCAACCACGCCCACCGGAGCAACTTTTCCGCCCTCCTGATTTCAGACATACGCGCCGTTTTCACCCTCCCGAGACAAAACCACCCTCCCAATACCGGCAAAGCGCCTCAATTACGACCACAATTCCCCTCTCGGGAGGGCGAAAGCGCACCGAGAGGGTCAAAACGTCACCAAAAAGGGCGCGGGCAGTAATAAATGTGGGAGTAAAGACAGGAAAAGCAGGAGGAAAGTTTCATCCCGGTAGATGCGAGGGGGGTTTTATGCCGAGGGATAGGATTTCGGAACATCAAGAGGCGTGGTCGGTAAAAGATGCGGGAGTATTGGCAGATGGGCGGGGGGAAAGTTTGATCCGAGTAGGTGCGGTGGGCATAAGAATTTGGAAAACGCCGCCACATTTTCCAAATTCTTGGGCAGGAGGACAAACTTTCCCCCGCACCCACGGTTTTCATACACGCAACCAAGCAACCACACTCACCCGGGCAACATTTCTACCCTCCTGATTTCAGGCATACGCGCCGTTTTCACCCTCCGCAGACAAAAACACCCTCCCAATACCGGCAAAACACCCCAATAACTACCACAATTGCCATCTCGGGAGGGCGCAACTGCACCGGGAGGGTCAAAACGTCACCTAAAAAGGGCGCGGCGGGTAAATATGCGTAAGTAATGACAGAAAGGCGGGGGAAAGTTTCGTCCAAGCAGACGCAGGTGCGGTTTTATGCCGAGGGGCAGGATTTCGGAACATCAAGGGGCGCGGTCGCTAAATATGTGGGAGTAAAGATCAGGAAAAGCGGGGGAAAGTTTGATCCGAGTAGGTGCGGTGGGCATAAGAATTCGGAAAACGCCGCCAGGTTTTCCAAATTCTTGGGCAGGAGGACAAACCCAGATTCCCCGCTAACTCACAACCATCAGGCTCATAGCACGGGTCGAGTTCGGGGAAAGATGCGAGAGGGGGCTTGAGCCGAGCGCAGCAAGGCTCACCGGGGTCCCCCGAGTGCTTTCCCCGAACTCGACCCAAAAGGTAACTGAACTTTAAGAAGTTACAGACCCTTTTCGCGGATTGCTTTAAAGGCTTTCCGACGGGTGAGTCGATCCAGGCGATCAAGATAGAGATGACCATCCAAGTGGTCACATTCATGCTGGATACAACGTCCCATTAGTTCTTCCCCCTCCACCACTTTCGGCTTGCCATCAAGGTCAATTCCTTCGGCGCGGGCATACCAGGCACGCTGGCAGGGGAAAAACAAGCCGGGAACCGACAGACAACCCTCGTCACCGTCTTGATATTCATCCTTTGAAACCTCTACCAGACGAGGATTAAGAATGTAGTCCACTTCCCCATCGATGTTCCAAGAAAAAGCGCGCAACCCTACCCCAATTTGGTTAGCCGCTAGACCGGCACGCCCATCGGCATCAACAGTCTCTAATAAATCTTCTACCAACTGCTTCACTCGTTCATCTATTTCAGTTATCGGCTCACAAGGGGTACGTAAAACCGGGTCACCGATAACCCTAATGTCTCGAAATGCCACGATTTATTCCTCCTGGTTTCCACTGTTTGCAAGGCTGCCAGTTGCCGCGAGCGAAGCGGGCACTACTTTTTCTGCCCGCGCAAATGCGTCCTCTAAATCGGAGCGCACTTTAGCACCCACAAACTCTACTGCCTGATCTAGCGGGATTTCTTCTCGACTACCATCGGCGCGGCAACGCACTTCCACATTCCCGGATTTTAACCCGCGCCCTACCACTACTAGCCAGGGCATTCCTAGCAGTTCCGCGTCTTTGAACTTTACCCCGGCGGAAACCCGCTTGCGGTCATCAATCAAAGTATCAATACCGGCTGCCGTGAGCTCATCTCCTAGGGTTTTTGCGGCGGCAAATAGTTCTTCATCTTTGCCGGTAACCAAAACATGGGCTTGGAAAGGAGCCACATTGGTTGGCCATTTCAATCCCACTTCGTCATGGTATTCTTCCGCGATAGCAGCCATTACGCGGGAAACTCCAATCCCGTAGGAACCCATCGTAACTACCTGGGATTTTCCATTCTCATCTAGCACGTTCAGCCCTAGGGCTTTCGCGTATTTGGTTCCTAGAGCAAAAATATGCCCGATTTCAATCCCACGCGCAGTTTGTAACTGTCCTGAGCCGTCGGGAGCTAAATCTCCGTCACGTACTTCGGCTGCCTCAACAAATCCGTCAGCACGGAAGTCTCTACCGGCTACCAAATGATAAATATGGGTATCCTCTTTTCCAGCACCCGCAATCCATTCGGTTCCTTCAACGATTCTCGGATCTAGCAGGCAGCGGGGACTTCCCGAGATGTTTCCATTCTCGTCATTTTTTCGTTCTGGATGGTCTGGACCGGCGCAGGTAGGACCGGTAAATCCGGGAACAATGCTCGGATAGGGCGCCAAATCTGCTTCGCTGGCCATCTCTACTTCTGCCCCTAGGGAAGCTTCTAGCCGTTTCATGTCGATTTCACGATCCCCAGGTACTGCGAGCAACAGGACTTCTCGTTTACCATCGGAATGAGTAGCGGTTACCATGAAGGCTTTCAAAGTATCTGCTTTAGTCCACTCCCTGCCATCTTCGCGCGGGAAATGCTGATTTGAATAGGTAACTATTTCCTCTATAGTGTGCGCACCCGGAGTTTCACGCTCTATCGCGGCAGGGATCAGTGAATAATCTTTCGGCTCCGGGGGAATTGTGGTTACTGCCTCCACATTGGCGGCATAACCGCCCTCGGAGCGCACGAAAGTATCTTCCCCAATGGCACAGGGGAAGATGAACTCTTCGGAGCGCGAGCCTCCCATTGCCCCTGCCATTGCGGAGCAAATAACGTATTCTAACCCGAGCCGAGAATAAATACGCTGATAGGCACGGCGTTGAGCCTGGTAGGATTCTTCTAATCCCTCGGCGGTGAGGTCGAATGAATAGGCGTCTTTCATAATGAATTCGCGTCCGCGGATTAGTCCTGCCCGAGGACGTGCCTCGTCCCGGTATTTTTCTTTTATCTGGTAGAGGACGACCGGCAGGTCTTTATAGGAAGAATAAAAGTCTTTGACCAGCAGGGTGAACATTTCTTCGTGAGTGGGAGCTAACAGATAGTCGCCACCTTTACGATCTTGCAGCTTGAATAAGGACGGGCCGAACTCTTCCCAGCGGTTAGTTGCTTCATAGGGTTCGCGCGGTAATAAACCGGGGAAAGACACTTCGAGTGCGCCAATCCGATCCATTTCTTCGCGTACTACCTGCTCTACGCGCCGAATGGTGCGCAGCCCTAGCGGGGTCCAGGTGTAAATCCCGGGTGCGGCGCGGCGAATATAACCGGCGCGTACCAGTAGTTTATGGGAATCCACTTCGGCATCGACCGGGTCTTCCCGCAGAGTTCTAACAAAATAATTCGACATATTGTAAGCCACGTTCGCCAGTTTAGTAGATGATGCATAGGAACCTAAACCGCGCCATCCTTACAGAAATCATGTGAAAGCCTTCGGTACTAGGTGCGTGGGAACTAGCCGATAGATCCGCGCGAGCGAGAAGTTTTTCCTCCCGCCCAAAAACTCGCAACTGCCCACGGGCAGTTGCGAGTTTTACGCCCGCCTAACCGACTCGGATAAAACTTCTCTCTCGCGCTCGGGGTTACGGTGATAGAAACCAACGTTATGACCACTTTCAGCGCCGCTGAAGATTTTGCAAGGCGCTATCTTCCTGCAAGAAGCGTCACGGAAGAACAATATAAAAAGGCAGCTGGGTTAAGCGCGTGAGTGGATTTATGCCGAGGGGTAGACACCCTAGCCACCAAGACTCCCTAAATCGGATACCCGGTAACAAATCTAAAAATCTGTAATTCATAAGGCACTAAATCCGGAAAATGCCAAAGCATTTTCCGGATTTCGGGGCGCGAGGCAAAATCTACTCACGCGCGCTAGCAGGCTCTTAGATTTTTTACGTAGTAGTGGGAAAAGATGTGAGCTTAGATTGCATTTAAGCGGGGAGGATTGGTTTTATCCGAGCAGGGGCGGTGGGCATAAGAATTCGGGAAACGCCGCTACGTTTTCCGAATTCTTGGGCAGGAGGAAAAACCAATCCTCCCCGCGGGACAAGTCTCTACGATTTTGGGCTTTGTTACAGGCACGGGAACAGACGCAACAGGTGACTGCTATTAAGCGCGTGAGCGGATTTATGCCGAGGGGTAACGCCCTAGCCACCAAGACTCCCTAAATCGGATACCCGGTAACAAATCTAAAAATCTGTAATTCATAAGGCACTAAATCCGTGAAAATGCCAAGGCATTTTCACGGATTTCGGGGCGCGAGGCAAAAACTGCTCACGCGCATTGCTCGGATTTTAGACTTTTTCCACTCCTGCCTAAGGACTAAACGGTCACTTCAACTTCGCCGGAGCCTTCTTCTAGGCCTAGCAGCTCGGCTTGACGATGCGCCTCTGCAATCAAGGTGGGCACGATTTCCTCTTCGGGAACCGTCTTAATCACTTCACCTTTAATAAAGATTTTTCCTTTGCCATTACCGCTGGCTACCCCCAGGTCGGCTTCCCGCGCCTCACCGGGGCCATTCACGATACACCCCATAACCGCAACTCGCAGCGGCACTTTAATCTCGTCCTTGAGCGCATCGGTGACGGCGTTTGCCAGGGTATAAACATCGACTTGGGCGCGTCCGCAGGAAGGGCAGGAAACAATCTCCAGGGTGCGTTCTTTTAGCCCCATGGATTGCAGGATTTCGATCCCGACTTTTATTTCCTCTACCGGGTCTGCCGACAGAGAAACCCGGATAGTATCTCCGATACCTTGACGCAGCAGCGCCCCGAAAGCAGTAGCCGATTTGATAGTTCCTTGGAAAGCCGGACCGGCCTCGGTTACCCCCAGGTGCAGCGGCCAATCCCCCATTTCACTAAGCAATTCGTAGGCGCGAATCATAGTTACCGGGTCGTGGTGTTTAACCGAGATTGCGAAGTCGTGAAAATCGTATTGCTCGAACAGGCGTGCCTCATTAACGGCGGATTCTGCCAAAGCCTCCGGGGTGGCTTTCCCGTGGCGCGCCATTACTCGCGGATCGAGGGAACCGGCGTTTATCCCAATCCGCAGGGCGGTGCCGTGTTTACGGGCGCATTTGGTTATTTCTTCTATTTGGTCATCGAATTTGCGGATATTTCCGGGATTAACCCGCACCCCTGCGCACCCGCCTTCAATCGCGGCGAACACATATTTGGGCTGGAAATGAATGTCGGCGACTACTGGAATCGTAGATTTTTGGGCGATTACCGGCAGAGCCTCCGCATCATCAGCGCTGGGGCAGGCTACCCGCACAATATCGCACCCGGCTGCGGTTAGAGCCGCTATTTGCTGCAAGGTGGCACCAATATCGGTGGTTTTGGTGGTGCACATGGACTGTACGCTAATCGGGGCATCTCCCCCAATTTCTACGTTTCCGCAACGAATCTTGCGAGTTTTTTTTCGCGGGAAACCCGCGGGCTTTACTTCCGGCATTCCTAGTTCAACACTCACGTTTCTATTATTACGCGCTAGGGGCGTAAACCCTAGTTCTAAACCGGTCGGTTACGGTAAGCGAATCGGGTCAGTAACGTCTGCCACCATCAGTAGCACGGTCATAGCGATTAGCAGCCCTGCTACCAGATAGGTTAAGGGAACGGCTTTCGCGGCATCAATCGGACCGGGGGCAGGGCGAGAACGGAGCCTCGCATAGGTGTTCTTAATTCCTTGCCAACAGGCTCCGGCAATATGGCCGCCATCTAAGGGCGGTAGCGGAATCAGGTTAAACACGAATAGTGCCATATTTAGGGAAGCTAACAGGGAAAGCAACCCTCCGGCGCGATCTGCCAGGGTTACCTGGGTTGAGGGCGCAGATCCGATTTCTCCTGCGATTCTGCCTACTCCCAGAACAGACATGATTCCGGCGCTATCGCGAGGAGTGTCGGTGAATACCGATATCCCCACGTTCCACACTGCTACCGGCAGTTTTAATACTACCGCTCCGGTTTGGTAGAACAGCTGCCACATGGTTTTCCCGTAGGTGGCTATCCCGGTGCTGGCGCGTTCAGTTTTGGAGTAGAGCCCTGCTTTCCCATCTACTTGGCTGAGCTGAAAATCGAGCGTCTGTCCGTTACGGCGAACCTTAACGGTGGCTTCACCGTGAGTCTGGCTTGCATATTGGCGTAAATCGTCCCAGGTATTTATCTTTTTTCCATTCCAGGAAACTAGAACGTCACCGGGTTTTATTCCGGCTTTCGCTGCGGGAGCGGGCTGCGCGCCGGCTTGGGAACAATCTACTACTTGACCGGCTTTTAGGCAGACAGCTTTGTCTACGGTGGTAGTGGGGGTGGTGATTCCGATTCCCAGCATCGCTACCCCCATCAGCACAAACGATAAAAACAGGTTCATTACCGGTCCACCGAACATGACTACTAGGCGCCTGGAAACCGGCAGGTTATAAAATGCGCGGGAACGTTTCTCGGTAGGTATTTCTGCTAGTGAGGCGTCTCGGGCTTCTTGCGACCAGGTGGGAACCAGTTTATCGGCCTGGTCGGGTTCTAGGCCTCGCGCCTGACGTATCGTAAGCTTTTTTCCGTCAAGTTTATATCCCACCTGGTCAAGGTTTCCTGGACCATACATTCCCAGGATTTTGCAGTACCCTCCTAGGAGAATCGCTTTCACTCCGTATTCGGTTTCCCCGCGTTTGCGCGAGAACAAGGTGGGACCGAAACCAATCATGAACTGGGGTACTAATGCCCCGAATTTCTTTGCGGGCAGTAAATGTCCGCATTCATGTAGACCGATAGAGACGATTAGCCCGATAACCACGATTAGTACGCCAAGTAAAAATGCCATGGGGATAGCCTACCTAGCGTTCATGACAATTTCCTGAGCCTTGGTTTTCGCCCAGGTTTGCGCAGTCATAATTTGTCCTAAATCTGGATTATCTACCCCGATATGTTCGGACAATACTTGCGCTAGAGAATCCACTATTTGCAGGTAGGGTAGGTGTCCTTGTAGGAAGGCATCGACGAATACTTCATTGGCGGCGTTATAAACCGCCGGATGGGAGGACGAGGCTGCTACTGCTTGCCGGGCAAGTTTTATCGCCGGGAAGGTTTCGTGGTCTACCGGTTCAAATTGCCATTGCTGAGCCACAGCGAAATCCAGGGGGGTTACCGTGTTATCCAAGCGGGTCGGCCAAGCTAGCCCCAGGGCAATCGGAAGTCGCATATCGGGCGGGGAGGCCTGCAAAACTGTAGCACCGTCACGCCAGGTTACCCCGGAATGAACGATAGATTGCGGGTGTATCACCGGCACAATATCCTCGGGTGCCACGTCAAACAAAAGGTGAGCTTCTATCAGTTCCAACCCCTTGTTTACCAGGGTGGATGAGTTAATGGTAACCACCGGCCCCATCGACCAGGTAGGGTGATTAAGTGCTTGCTGCGCGTTTACTTCTGCTAAATCAGCGCGTTTTTTACCCCGAAACGGACCTCCGGAGGCAGTGAGAATTATTTGGCTAACTTCACTGCGTCCATCCTGGTTTACACTGGTTAGCCCCTTATGGTGAATACCGGAAGCTAAGGCTTGGGCAATCGCCGAATGTTCAGAATCTACCGGCACGATTTGACCAGGGCGCTGACAGGCAGCTTTAACCAAGGCTCCCCCTACTATCAGGGATTCCTTGTTCGCTAACGCCAAGGTGGCTCCACTTTCTAGAGCTGCCAAAGTAGGAGCCAGCCCCACCCCACCGGTAATCCCATTGAGGACTACCGCTTCCCGGCTGGCTCTGCCCGCCACTCGGGCACTAGCATCTTCTCCCGTTAAAATCTCGGGTTGATAGTTTTCGCCCCCAGGAAGTTCCGCAGCTAGCGCAGTTGCGAATTCCTCGCCCCTATCTAAAGAAATCGCAACTATGTCCGGGCGAAAACGTGCCGCTTGCCGGGCAAGTAATTCGAGACTAGCCCCACCGGCGCTGAGGGCGCGCACACAGAACCGCCCCGGATTTTTAGCGATTACTTCCAGAGCTTGGGTACCGATAGAACCGGTAGAGCCTAACATGAAAACCTCGCGCAAAGAGCCTCCCTGTTACCAGAAAACTATTAACCGCTACCTAATCAAATGCTGCTACTCTACCGCTAGCAGTACTTCTACCGCCCGCGACAGATAAGCGTCTACTACGCCCTCTTTGTAGGCTTTCTCGTCCTTTGCGCTCTTGAAAGTGGCGTTGCGAATCTCGCTGGAAGTAATTCCCTCATCGGAATCAAAATATTTCGCTAACCGATCGAGGAGGGCATCTACCTGGGCAGCGTCATAGCCTTTACCGTCCGGGTGCGCAAAACGTTTACCCTCGGGGCGAAGCATCCGAGGATAGAGGGTAGTGGCTCGTTGGGCTACCCGTTCCATCCAAGCCTGGGAACCATTAACTGCCACATTATCTGCCCGGTCACGGCGGATAAATGCCGCTTCCAGCCGATCCATTGCCTGATCTACAGCGCTAGTTTGATAACCGCGACGCACCAGGTCAAAGTGAGCGCCCCGTACTTGTTCTGCCGAAAACTCTTCGGCGGGTATCCCGCCCTCGTAGGCTTTGCGAGCATCGGTAAAAAACTCGTCCACCTGGGAGGGGTCGTATCCGCGCGTAAAAAAACCGGCTCTAGGAAAGTTATTCTCGCTCACTTGCCAGTTCTCTCCTTCCGAGATTTAGTTGCCAATTGACCACACGCTCCGTCGATATCTTGTCCCCGAGTATCACGGATAGTGGTAGTTATACCTTTACGTTCCAGAGTATCCACAAATTCTGCTTGGGCGTGGGATTCACTCGCCGTCCAGATCGATCCGGGGGTGGGATTTAGTGGAATCGGGTTCACATGCGCCCAGCCATGCCCGCGCGCATTCAGCAAATCTGCGAGCAGTCCCGCTCTCCACGCCTGGTCGTTCATGTTCTTTATCAAAGCATATTCAATGGATACTCGCCTACCGGTGGCTTGAAAATACTGGTAGGCAGCGTCCAGCAATTCGCTAACCTTGAATCGAGAATTTAAAGGAATCAGCTCATCACGCAGCTCATCATCGGGAGCGTGCAGGGAAATCGCCAGGGTGAGCGGAATTTTTTCTTCTGTCAGTTTTTTGATTCCCGGCACTAACCCCACAGTTGAAACCGTGATTGCCCGCGCGGACATCCCGAATCCTTCTGGGGAATCGGCAATCAGGCGACGAACCGCGCCCAACACCGCGCGATAGTTCACCATGGGCTCTCCCATTCCCATGAACACCACATTGCTGAGCCGACAGCTACTGCCGCCCAGTTCACCCTCTTCACAGGCTTTACGGGCTAGGCGCACCTGTTCTACGATTTCAGCGGTTGAAAGGTTGCGGGTCAGCCCCATTTGACCGGTGGCACAAAATGGGCAAGCCATTCCGCAACCAACTTCGCAAGAAATACAGAGGGTAGCCCGGGAAGGATAACGCATTAACACTGACTCTACTTCGGCTCCATCAAATAGTCGCCACAGGTATTTGCGGGTCATCCCGTTATCACCGCTACGCACCAAAACGGGTTCTATTAGGGGCGGGAAAGCCAGTTCGGTCAGTTTTTCGCGCCCTAAAGCCGGTAAATCTGTCATTTGGGCGTAATCGGTAGTTAGATGGGTGAAGTAGTGGCGAGAAAGCTGGTCGGCTCTAAAGGGCGGAAAACCATTATCCTTTAAGAATTTTTTGCGACCAGCCAAATCGAAGTCAGCTAAATGATCCGTAGGTTTAGTGCGTCTAGTGGCTTGAAACCGTAGCACTGGACGGGCATCGCTGCTGGTAGCACCCTCTGGGGGCTGGTCGGTGGGCATCACCTGGCGGGGGTCGTATTTGGGACGCGCCCGGCGCATCAGCTGTTTATCGTCGGTTTTGTTTGTTTGCCGAGGACGAGGCGGCGTCCTTAATATCTCTGTCTTCCCGTTTTTCCTTGGGTTGCTTTCCCTGACCATTTTTGCCGTACCTAAAATATAAAAAGCGAAACCAAGAAGAACAGGGGCACCGTCAGTAGCAGCGAATCTAAGCGATCCATAACTCCGCCATGCCCCGGCAGTAAACTGCCCATATCTTTGAGCTGCAAATCTCGTTTAATTAGGGACTCCCCTAGATCGCCACAGGTAGCAATTACCGGGGTTAATAGCCCTAACACCGGGATTACCCATAACTGGGTGGAGGTTAGCCAAACCCCGATTGCCGCTGCGACCGTACACATTAGCACTGACCCGGAGAATCCTTCCCAAGATTTGGCGGGAGAAACTGCTGGCGCCATCGGATGTTTTCCTTTTAGCACCCCGGCAGCATATCCCCCAATGTCGTTACATATGGTAATCACAATCCAGAGGATAATCGGTGCCGGATGATGAGGATTATGGAGCATCACAATCACGAATGAGGCTAAGAAGGGCAGGTAGATAGCCACAAAGCAAGTAGCCAGCAGGTCGCGGGTCGCAAACTTCGATGGCCCTACACTAAGCCGCCAAATTGCACAGGCAATCATGGTGGCGAGCACTGCTGCCCACAGCCCTTCCGGACCTAGCAGATAGGCGCATAGGAGCATCCCCACCGTGCCTACCAGCAAGGGAGGTAGACAAAGTTTTATTTTTATTCGAGCTAAGGCTCCTGCCATTTCGTATTCGGCCATAATTGCCACAACCATGGCAAACCCTAAGAAAAATACGGTAGGAGCCAGCAATAATGTCAAGGCTAAGCCGCCTAATCCTACCCCGACTGCTATTGAGGCTGGCAGATTACGTCCTGCCCGGGATTTCTTGGGATTAGCGCTCTGCTCTTTGGTAGGCTCTGGCGATATTGATTGCGCAGCTCCCTCGCGGAAAGCGCGGGCGCGATTATTCAACTAAATCTCCATTAGTTCTTTTTCTTTGGCCGCAAGTAGTTTATCCATCGTTTCTACCTGCTTCTTTGTCAAAGATTCTATTTCTTTTTCGGCGCGTGTTACCTCGTCCTCGCCAGCTTCGCCATCCTTTTTCAACTTCTCTAGCTGATCCATGGCTTTACGGCGAATACCGCGGATAGAGACCCGTCCTTCCTCGGCTTTTTGCCCCGCTAGTTTTACGTAGTCGCGACGGCGTTCCTCGGTTAGTTCCGGCAAGGTTACCCGAATATGGTTGCCCTCGTCAGTGGGGTTTACTCCCAGGTCGCTGTCCCGAACTGCCTTGATGACATCATTAGTGGAGGACTTGTCGTAGGGGGAAATCAGCACGGTGCGTGGCTCGGGGATAGAAATGGTTGCCAGCTGCTGCAAAGGAGTTGGCGCCCCATAGTATTCCACAGTAATCGGGTTAAACATGGCGGCGTTAGCTCGCCCGGTGCGAATCGCAGTGAATTCTTCGCGGGAAAACTCGATGGCTTTTTCCATCTTCTCCTCAGCTTCGAGCAGAATATCGTCAATCACTTGGTTACTCCTTGTCAGCAGAAACTAATGTACCGATTGTCTCACCTAGCAGCGCTGAAGTAACGTTGCCAGGCTCAGACATTCCAAAAACGCGGGTATCGAGTCCGTTATCCATGCACAGACTAAATGCGGTAGCGTCCATAACTTTCAGCCCTTTTTGCAGGGCTTCTTGATAGGTGAGGCGGTCATATTTCGTGGCGGTGGGGTCTTTTTTCGGGTCGGCGCTATATACTCCGTCTACCCCGTTTTTACCGACCAGTAATTCTTGGCAGTGGGTTTCGAGGGCGCGCTGGGCGCTAACGGTGTCGGTGGAGAAGAAGGGCAAGCCGGATCCGGCACCGAAGATCACTACCCGACCTTTCTCCATGTGCCGTACCGCTTTTAGGGGAATATAGGGTTCGGCAATCTGCCCCATAGTAATAGCGGTTTGTACCCTGGTGGTGACCCCGGCTTGTTCTAGTAAGTCTTGCAGAGCGAGGGAGTTCATCACCGTTCCCAGCATTCCCATATAGTCGGCGCGCGCCCTATCGAGGCCACGCTGGGATAATTCAGCGCCCCGGAAAAAGTTTCCGCCCCCAACTACCACTGCGACCTGAACTCCTTTGGCTACCGCTGCACCAATCTGGTGGGCTACCGAGTTGATGACATCGAGATCCATGCCAACTTGACCGCCACCAAATACTTCCCCGGACAGCTTCAGCATTACTCTGCGCTGAGAACTTACGACTTCCTGATTCAAAGTATCCCCTTTATGTTATTGCTGTCCGAATGCGCACTCTTGCGCCTGTTACTACCTTAACCCGAACCCTAATCGCTAGGACAGCTTAAGTCCGAATACGCCCTATTTTTTATGTTTTCTAAAGAATTAACTCCCGGGAACTGCGTGCTAAATTTGCGCCCTCATCACCGGGTTTAATCTGGTTGCATATAGAGTTGTGGCCTCAGGATTTCCTGAGGCCACAACTTATTTTACTTAAGAACCAACGTGGAAACGGGCAAAAGCAGTAACTTTACCGCCAGCCGTTTTCACAATCTGTCCCACTGTTTGCTTGGGATCTTTTGCGAAATCCTGATCTAGTAGGCAGTTGTCCTTGTAGAAAGAACCCATCCGACCCTCGACAATCTTGTCCACGATTTTCTCGGGTTTACCTTCTTTGATGGTCATTTCCCGCAAAGTTTCGCGTTCCTTATCCAGTTCTTCCTGGGGAACTTCCTCACGGTCGATGAAACGCGGGCTGTAGGCAGCAACGTGCAAGGCGATATCGTGAGCAACTTCGGCGCCGGCTTTATCGGTGGCTACCAGTACCCCAACCTGTGCGGGCAAGTCCGCAGAGGAGTAGTGCAGGTAGCTGGTAACAGCTTCGCCCTCTACTCGAGTGACTTTACCCAGAACAATGTGTTCAGAGAACAGGGCGCCGATTTCTTCGACTTTGTCCTGAACGGTACCTTCGCCACATTTTGCTTCCAGCAGTTCCTCGCGGGTGCTGACTGCACTGTCTACCAGTGCTTGCAAGATTTCCTCGGCAGCGGCTACGAACTTGGGAGACTTGCCAACAAAGTCAGTCTCGGAGTTCATTTCTAGCATTACACCAGCTTGACCCTGATCGGTATCAACGACTTTCGCCATTACCAAACCGTTAGCGGTAGAGCGATCCTCGCGCTTTGCTAAAGATTTCTTTCCAGCCAGGCGAATTGCTTTTACTGCTTCATCTTTATCGCCGTTTGCTGCCTCTAATGCTTTCTTTACTTCCATTAGACCTGCGCCAGTTAGTTCGCGCAGCTCTTTAATGTCTTGCATGGAAATAGCCATAAGTTTTTCCTCTCGTTAGCGTCCGTGGAACTATTCAGACTTTTCAGTTTCGCCGGTAGCTGCTTCAGCTTCTGCATCTTTGTTGGTCTCGTCAGCAGATGCTTCTTTAGCGTCCTCTTCGGCTTTTTCTGCTTTAGCTTCGCCCTCGCTATTTCCTTCTAGGAGTTCGCGTTCCCAATCAGCTAGGGGTTCTTCCGAGGGGGCTGCTTCTTCGTCGCTATCTTTTTTGCCAGCAGCTTTTTGCGAACGGGCAATCAGTCCATCGGCGCAGGCATCAGCGATAATCCGGGTTAGCAAGGCTACCGAGCGGATAGCGTCATCATTGCCGGGAATCCCGAATTCGACCTCGTCGGGATCGCAGTTGGTGTCCAAAATAGCTACCACTGGAATGTTTAGCTTGCTGGCTTCCGCTACCGCCAAGTGTTCCTTGTTGGTATCTACTACCCAGATTGCAGAGGGAATACGTGCCATATCACGAATACCCCCCAGGGTGCGGGCGAGTTTATCTTTCTCGCGGCGCATCATTAATAGTTCTTTCTTGGTGCGTCCAGAACCGGCTACATCATCGAAGTCGATTTGCTCGAGTTCTTTTAGACGCTGTAAGCGCTTGTGTACAGTCCCAAAGTTGGTTAGCATACCGCCTAGCCAGCGCTGATTAACATAGGGCATCCCTACCCGTTCAGCCTGCTCAGCGATGGAATCTTGTGCTTGTTTCTTGGTGCCTACGAACAGGACATTTCCCCCGCGTAGCACCGTCTGGCGCACAAAATCATAGGCGCGGTTAATGCCATCTAGGGATTGCGCCAAATCGATTACATAAATACCGTTGCGATCAGCCAAGATGAAGGGTTTCATCTTGGGATTCCAACGGCGAGTTTGATGTCCAAAGTGAACGCCGCTTTTCAGCAGCTCAGACATGGTTACTACCGCCATGACTTCCTTTCAGTGCGCTAAGGCGCACACATTTTGGGGCTACAAGCCCCGCTTACGGTTTCTATTCGGTTCCTGGCACGACGTCTGCTAACACCTGTTTACTGGTAGAAGCAGTTCTGAGGAGTTTTCCCCAGGGCTGCTGCCCGGAAAACAGGACCGAAGCTAGCGCGACCCAGCTGGGCTGGTAGTCGTACGCGAAGTCACCTGGCAAGCCAAGTGCTAAGAGCTAGCTTAGCGGGAAATACGAGAATACCCCAAGCTAATAGCTGATTGAACAGTGTTAATCTGCTGACAGTTAGGAGCTCGCCGACAGCACTTAGCCAGGTTATCGGAGTATCTGCTGGAAGTTTAGAAAACCTCTAAGCTGGCGAAGCTGTCCCCAAGAGCTGATAAATCCCTGCTTTCCTCAGCTAGTTATCGGAAAACAGCAATAGCACCTAGCAAAGAACATCTTGGAGTTATGAATAAGTCTCGTCCCGTATTCGCCGCCCTATTTGCGGCTTTGGCAGCAACGCTCTTAGTGGCTACTACCGCCTCTCCTCCAAGTTCTGCCAAGAATAGCTCCAGCGCCTACTTTGGGCAAACAGTAGCATTATCAGAGCTTTCGGGGGAAATAGGACGACACCAGTGGCCTAGCGGGCATCCGGTTAGAGTTTTACGTCCTTTTAACCCGCCATCTTCTCCTTGGGGTAGCGGACACCGGGGAGTTGATTTGGATATTCCGACCGGCAGCGAGGTTTATAGTATGCAGGCGGGAACCGTATTTTTTGTGGGAACCATAGCTGGCACTCCCGCTATCTCGATTAAGCATTCAGCCCTGATTCGCACTACCTACACCCCGGTGAAAAGTGATTTAACCGTAGGGAGCCCGGTTAGCGCTGGTCAAAAGATTGGGATTTTGCAAGCGGGACATCCAGGGTTACATTTTGGGGCAAAAATCGATGACCGTCACTATATAAATCCGCTACTACTTATCCTAGGACCTGTCCGTTTACTTCCTACCTCCTAAATCCAGCGCTGGCTTTAGGGGGCGCTTGCAATCACAAACCGACCATGCGACTAGCCTGTTCATCTCGCAGCGCAGCCGATTAAAAACCGGTAAACCTGTCTATTTAGACTAAAGAGGACGTTTTGGCAGCTGCTAGGCGCGAGGGAAAGCCCTTTGATATGCGCCAATAATCCGATTGGCATCTACATGGGTATAACGCTGAGTAGTAGATAGCGCAGAATGTCCTAACATTTCCTGGATTACTCGCAAATCTGCTCCGCCCTCTAACATATGGGAAGCCATAGAGTGACGCAGCCCGTGCGGACCTAAATCTGGCACCCCGGCAAGAGTACAGGCGCGGTGTAATCGTGAACGCACAATTCGCTCCGATATGCCTTTCCCCTGAGCACCCAGGAACAACTCGTCTGCTAGCGAAGATTTTTGTAGCTCACAACGCGCCCTATCTAGGTAAAAAGATAACGCCCTGCCAGCTTGCACACTGAACGGCACTACTCGTTCTTTAGAGCCTTTACCCCAGAGGCGAACGGTGCGAACCTCGAAATCAATATCTTCAGAAACCAGGGAACATATTTCCCCTACCCTAGCCCCGGTAGCGTAAATTAGCTCAAAGATAGCCCAATCGCGCGCCATTACCGCATCGCTCGCTGCTTGACTTTCACACCAGCTGAGCAATTGTTGCGCCTGGGAGACCGACAACATATGTGGCAGGTTTTTTGCGGTTTTGGGGGTGCGAAGTTGCTTCGCGAAATCGGCTTCTACCATTTGATTTTGCTTTGCCCATTTAGAAAAAGCTCTCAAAGCAGCGATTTTACGGGCAATAGTAGTGGGCGATTGCCCGGATGAACGCAGATGCGCCAACCAATTCCGGGCAGCCACCAAAGTACAGGCCGGAATAATAGATTGCCCGTCCTCAATAGCGCAATGATCAAGCCACCCACGTAAATCCGCGAGATAAGCTTTAATCGAGGCCGGAGAAAAAGACTTTACATATTGCAGGTAACAGCGATAATCCTCTAGTATTTCCTCGCGTTTTGCCGCTCGCATCATTAAACCCCCGTCTTTTTCCATTTCCCGGCTTTTTGGATTACCCGCCCATCCATTTCCAGGTTACCCATCACTGCTGCTACTTCGCTGAGTGCAACCCCGCTGGCGCGAGCAATCGCCTCCACATCTGCATGACTTTTTATCGGAGTCGCATCCAAGATTCGGGCAGTCAGCGCATCTAAACCATCCAAATAACCAGTTTTTACCCGATATTCTGATTCGGCTACCTCCCCTAGCGGCGAAATCATTTCCAAAACATCTTCGGCACTGGTGATAAGGGTAGCCCCTTGCCGAATCAAACGGTTAGAACCTGTCCATTCAGCTTGATTAACTGGCCCGGGAACCGCACCGACCTGTTTGCCCAGTTCAATAGCATGATTCGCAGTATTGAGGGCTCCCGAACGCACCCCCGCTTGAATAACTATGGTCGCTGCGGATAAAGATGCGATTAGGCGGTTGCGGTCTAGAAAACGCCAACGGGTAGGGCGCGCTCCCGGTGGATATTGGCTTAGCAACACTCCGTTACGGGTTATTTGCTTAAACAAATCTGCGTTAGAAGCCGGATAGGGGCGGTCAAGACCTCCGGCTAGCAGACTAACTGTAGGAGTCCCAGCTTTAAGACAAGCTATATGCACCAGGCGATCTACCCCGTATGCCCCTCCAGAAACTAAAACTATGCCTTCGCTGGCACATCGGAAAGCCAGTTCGGTTGCAACGTCGTTTCCCAGGGCGCTCACGGCACGTGCCCCCACCATTGCCACCGCCTTGTCTGCCAGGGAATTAAGCACCGTAGTATCACCTATCGCCCACAGCGCCCAGGGGGCGTTCTCGACATTCTGAAAGCCAACCGGCCAGTTACTATCACGCCGCGTAAGCAGCTGAAAACGTCCTCTAGCTAACATTTTTTCCAGCGCCAACAAGTCAAGTACCTTTAGACGCGCCTGCCACTTTGAAAACGCTTGGTTCCATTTGTCTACCCCTACGCGCCGAAGCAGCTCCACCGGCAAATAACTGTGCCAACGTTGGGACGAGTCTTTACAGGCGCGCCGCGCAATCTTCAATGCTTCAACCGGACCAAGTTCCCTAAGTAACAGGTCAGCTGCATAGTCACCGGCCTCGGTTATCATTGACCAACTGGCACAGGCCAGCCGGTATTGTCGATTATCTTCCATAGCTATCTCCTAATAAGTACCGTTAGAGGTGCGAAGCGAATAAGCAAGACCAAAATCTTCGCCAATAGGTTTATCCCTGCCGTTTAAGTCCGCTATTGTCCAAGCAACTCGGCAAATCCGGTCAGCTCCTCGCATAGAAATCCGCCCCGAACCAACCAAATGATTGAGACGATCTTTAGTTGCGGAATCTAACGCAAATTTCAAAATCCGACTGGGAATTCGCGCATTAAGCGCTATGAGCTGATCTTTCCAGCGCTTACGGGAACGTTCTCGTGCTTGCAACACTCGCTCCCTAACGGTGCTGCTACTTTCAGGAGTATCCGTAGCAGTTAAATCTGCGATTTTAGGTCGCCCCACTTGGCATTGCAGATCGATGCGATCCATCAACGGCCCGGATAAACGAGCTAAATAACGCACCCGCTGATAGGGGGTGCATTTACATTCTCCCTCCGGCTGACCCCACATTCCACAAGGACAGGGATTAGCCGCAATCACTAGCTGGAAAGCCGCCGGATAACTGGTGACTGCCCGCGAGCGATGTACGGTTATTTTTGAGGTTTCTAACGGTTGGCGGAGCGCATCTAGGCTGCGGGTTTGAAACTCGGGGGCTTCATCAAGAAATAGGACGCCCCGATGGGCTAAAGATATTGCTCCGGGGGTGGCTATCCCACTCCCTCCCCCGATTAATGCCGGGAGGGTGGCACTGTGGTGGGGTGCGATAAAAGGAGGACGGCGGATTAATCCTTGCGAGGGCGTGAAAGTCCCGGCGAGGGAATGAATGGAAGTAACTTCTAGGGCTTCTTCATCAGCTAGGGGAGGTAAAATCCCTGGCAAACAGCTGGCTAACATGGTTTTGCCAGCTCCGGGAACCCCGATAAGGCTCAGATGATGTCCCCCGGCAGCCGCTATTTCTAGGGCTTTGCGCGCTAAGAAAGCTCCCTTCACTTCTTGGAGGTCGGGGGGTTCAGATGCGGGCATAACTGGTACGGAGCTGGGGGCAACCGTATTTTTCAGCTTTTTTAGTTGCTCTACATGCTCTTTCATTTTCCGCATTCCCAGATAATGAAGCGCTTCTACCAGGTGTGAGACTCCCACTATTTCGATTCCCTCGATGAGGGAGGCTTCCGGGACTGCTTCGGTGGCTACCATCACTTTTTTGAATCCGGCGCGCCGCGCCGCGAGCACTAGGGGCAAGATTCCTCGTACTCGGTATATCCGCCCATCTAACCCTAGTTCTCCGCAAAAAACCATCCCCTCACACTGTTTTTGTACCGTTGCGACTCTCGAAGCTACCACTGCCAGGGCAATCGGCAGGTCGAATCCCGATCCGGTTTTTGGCAGTTCGGCGGGAGAAAGATTAACGGTTAGCCGGGTTGGTTCCCAGCGTAGTCCGGTAGAGGCTATCGCAGCTTCTACTCGCGAGCGAGATTCGCGCAGCGAAGCATCTGGTAATCCTACCAGCGCAAATGCGGGTAATCCTTGAGTGTGGTGCGCTTCTACTTTGATGAGGTGACCTTTTAGCCCCACCATACCTAAGGCAAAGCAAGTTCCGATTTGTGCCATTATCAGATTCCTCGGCAGTGAGTAATTACTGGTGTTTTCCCGCTGCTGGCATCAATTGCTACCAAATCAAGACGCACTCCCCCATTTGCCTTGATTTCTGGGTGCTCTAAAAGCCAAATACTGGCGAGTTTTCGCAGGCGGCGATATTTTTCTCGCCCTATTGCCTGTTTGGCTCCCCCGTAGTGGAGGCTAGTCCTGGTTTTTACTTCCGCGAACACTAACCGAGAAGATTTGGGGTCGTGGCAGATAATGTCGAGTTCCCCGAAGCGGCATCGCCAGTTACGTTCTAAGATTTGATACCCGCAGTCGCGAAGCATTCTAGCTGCCAGTTCTTCCCCGGCAGCCCCTATGGCGCGGTTCTTAGTTTTCATGGTTTAAGGGTGGCGAATACCTAGGAAAAACTAAATTTTATTATCCTTAGGTAAGGAAAGGCGGGGGTTATCTGCCCTTGGGGACAAGCGGGGCGTAGCTATTTACCCCCTAAATTAAAACTGCTAGTACCGGTAGTTATTAAAACAAGAACCGGTGAAATAGGGCGCGCTAATTCCGCTGCTCCCCATAGGGACAGCGGTAAAAGGCTACTAGGCGTCCTTGGGGTTGCGAATCAGGTATTCAAAGGCTCCCAGCGCTGCGTTAGCTCCCGCCCCGAGGGCAATCACTATTTGCTTATGGGGAACATTGGTGCAGTCGCCTGCCGCAAATACTCCTGGAATAGAGGTAGCGCCAGTATTGTCCACCGATATATAGCCGTCTTCCATTTCTAGTTTTCCGGTTAGCCAATCAGTGTTAGGAGTAGAGCCAATCTGTACAAATATGCCGTCTAGCTCTAGCATCTGCCCTTGACCATCAGCGTCTTTGTATTCTAGACCGGTAACTCGATGCCCATCGCCTAAAACTCTAGTGGCATTGGCGCACTGAATAACGCGGGTATTAGCTAGCGCCTTTAGCCGCTCTACTAGGACTTTATCGGCTTTTAGACTGTCTGCTATATCAATTACGGTAACTTCACGAGCAATACCGGCCAGGTCTATAGCGGCTTCAATCGCCGAGTTACCTCCCCCCATGACCGCGATTTTACGATCAGTAAATAGGGGACCATCACAGTGCGGACAGAATGAAACCCCCCGGTTCAGGTAGGTTTCTTCACCGGGAATATCCAGGTGCTTGAAACTAGAGCCTACACAAATCACTACTGTTCTAGCCTGCAGCCGGGCTCCGCCCTCGGTCATCAAAGGAATCATGCCCTCGGGCGTGCGCGAACCTATATTTTCTACGCGAATCCCCCCAATCTGATCAATCGGGTAATCGCGTAGATTAGCTTCAAAAGTCGCGGTTAGTTCTTCCGGTTTTACGCGCTCTAAGGTAATCAGGTTTTCGATTTGCCCGCCCTCTAAAACCTGTCCTCCGATACGGTCGGCCACGATACCTACTCGTAGCTGTTTGCGGGCGGCATACACAGCAGCGGCTACTCCGGCAGGTCCGCCCCCGATTACCAGCACGTCAAAGGGCTCAAGGGCGTTCAAGCGTTTTAAGCGCAGCCCGGTCATTCCCCGCACGATTTTGGTAACTACCTGTTCCAAAGTGGATCTGCCCTGTAAAAAGACTTCCCCGTCTTTTACTACCGTAGGTACGGATTGCAAATGTAGGTGGTCGAATTCCTCTCCGAAAGTTCCGCCATCAACCACCGTGTGTTTAACCACAGGATTGATTATCGAAATGGCGTTAAGAGCCTGGACTACGTCCGGACAGTTCATGCAGGAAAGTGAAACATAGGTGGTGTACTCGGCGGGTTCATCTATCTGTTTGATTGCGGCAATAATATCCTCATCTGCTTTAACCGGATGCCCACCTACCTGTAACAATGCGAGGACGAAACTGTTGAACTCGGTTCCGGAAGGAACCCCCGCAAAACGCACGCTAATATCGGAATCAACCCGGCGAATCACAAAGGATGGTTTGCGCTCGTTCTCTTCCCATTTGACCTGAATCAAATCCGATAATCCCGCAATCTGGTGCAAGATTTCGGAGGTTTGCTTAGATTGTTCGCTGTAGTCCAGTGAAGTAGCTAGTTCAACCGGGTATTTAATCAACCCGATAACCTGTTTTACCTGTTCCAGAATCTTCTCGTCTAGCATTTCTATAGCTTCCCTGACAAATCAAAAGTGGGAGTAATGGTGCTCTCTCCTAAATCCCAATTTGCGGGGCAGACCTCGTCGGGATGATCGTAAATATACTGCGCTGCCCGCACTTTTCGCAGCAGTTCCCCAGCGCTGCGTCCGACTGCATCTGAAGTGGTCTCGACATATTGGATAATGCCACTGGGATCAATCAGGAAAGTACAGCGATAGGCACACCCGGATTCTTCATCTAGGGCTTCAAAGGCGCGCGAAATCTTGCCAGTAGGGTCGGCAACCATGGGATAAGAAATCTTTTGAATTCGCTTAGAGCTGTCATGCCAGGCTTTATGAGAATGATGTTTATCGGTAGAAACCGAATAAACCTCAACTCCCATCCGCTGTAGCTGGGCGTAATTGTCGGCTAAATCCTCTAACTCGGTGGGGCATACATAGGAAAAATCTGCGGGATAAAAGAACATGACTGCCCATTTATCGCGATAGTCCTCACTGGAAACATCGACAAAAGAATCATTATGGAAAGCTATTCCGGACCAGTCCGGCGCTACCGTATTTATCTTGGACACTGCCAGCCTTTCTGCATATAAACCACTGTTAAATGCCTAACACTTCTCTCTATGGTAACAGGCAAGCCGGTTAGTCGTTAGGCAAACCAGTAACCAAGACCCGCTTACAGGGTAATTTCCGATTCCGGTAACTTCTCGACGTTTATGTCCTTGAAGGAGTAAACCTTTACTCGATTAACGAAGCGAGAGGGGCGATAAACATCCCACACCCAGGCATCTTGCAAAGTTACTTCAAAGAATACATCTCCGCCGTTATTGTGCATTTGCACATCTACCTCGTTAGCTAGATAGAATCGCCTATCGGTTTCCACCACATATTTGAAGATGGAAACTACGTCACGATATTCGCGAAACAGGGCAAGTTCCTGATGATTCTCATACGCCTCTAAATCTTCAATGCCCACTGTTATCCCTTCTGCGTGCTGAAAACTTGCGGAGACTGCGCTGGTCTTTCGCGGCGATTATTCCACGCTTGCGCCACTGTTGCAGACGATACCCCCTGCAAAGTCCAGCTGAGACGATGATATGAATCTAGCCCCAGCTGGGAAATAGCCGCCATATGCTGAGCCGACGCGTATCCTTTATTTTTTGCCCACCCATACCCCGGATCGGCAAGGTCGCTCATTAGTCTATCTCTACTAACCTTTGCCAGCACGGAAGCAGCCGCAATAACAACCGATTTTGCGTCCCCTTTCACCAAAGTGGTTACTTTTGGTGAGGTTCTGGGCGGGCAGGAATCTGCTATTGGCAAGGACGGGAATCCCGAATCGGTAGCGGAAAACAAATCTGAGGGGGGCGTAAGATAATCAAAACTGCCGTCAAGCAGTACTATCTGCGGATTATATCCGCTTTTTGCTAGGGCATCTAGGGCACGAAAGGCAGCTAGGCGCAATGCCGGGGTTAGACCCTCTTTATCAATCTCTGTCGCGGTGGCAGTACCCACCGCCCAGGCTGCCGGCCAGGCAGCTAACTCTTCAAACATGGCTTCACGCCGCTTGGCGGTGAGCTGTTTCGAGTCGGTTAAACCGGCGGGGGGCTCGCCCTCGCCTCCGTCAATTACCGCTATCCCTACGGCGAGCGGCCCGGCAATCGCGCCTCTTCCTACTTCATCTATACCGGCTATACAGATTCGGGTGGGAGCGAGGTTTTCTGTTTCTTGGGTGCTAGTAGGGTTAGCAGTTAAGGGCTTAAAAAGGGCGCGCGCACGCTCTAGTAGGGATAGTTCCAGGTCGCGGGTGGGAACGGTAGCCATTTTAGGGCGCGGGGGGAACCGCGGCGAAAGCGTCAGTGTTTTTTATGGTAGAGATGCGATTTATAGGCCACATAATCGCGAAAGCTCTACCGGTAACCTGTTTTACTGATACGAACCCGTTCGAGGGCTCTTTCATGTGAAAACGTGAATCCTCAGAGTTGGAGCGGTTATCACCCATTACCCAGAGCTTTCCGGCAGGTACGGTAACATCAAATTTTATTAACGAGGGCGCATTGCCGGGATTGATATATCCGCTCTCGTCTACTGATACGCCGTTTACTTTTAGACGTCCGTTCGTGTCACAGCATTGCACCCGGTCGCCGGGCAATCCGATTACCCTTTTTACCAGGTGATTTTGGGAATCATCGGGGCGTAGCCCCATCCAAATCATCATTTTACCGATAATGGAGGGGCTGGGAGTATTGGCGTCCCGCTTTAACCAGTTGTCATCGTCTTGAAAAACGATTACGTCTCCACGATTTAGCTGTCGGTAGTTGGGTACCAGTTTGGAGACGATTATTCGGTCATTGATTTGCAGGGTTTGTTCCATGGAGGAGGACGGAATCTGGAATGCCTGAAGCAGGAAGGCTTTTATGATTGCGGAGATAGCTAAAGCTACCACCACCATCATTAGGGTTTCGCGAATCACCAGCCACCATTTAGGAGGGGTTTTGCGTGCGCGACGACCGCCTGTTTTAGGGGTGTTGCTTGTTTCTTTTGCCCCTAAGCCACTTTCGGCTCGAGTTTGTCTCATTCCTTAACTCCCGCCATGAACCAACAAGTCCATCATGCCACAGATATAGTTAATCGGCTCTGCCAGCTGGCAGAGCCGATTAAGAATTAGCTTTGTTAGAAATCGCGGCGTTCTTTAATACGAGCCGCTTTACCATGACGTTCACGCAGGTAGTACAGTTTAGCGCGACGCACATCACCACGGGTTACTACCTGGATAGATTCGATAGTCGGCGAGTTTACCGGGAAAGTACGTTCTACCCCTACCCCGAAGCTAACTTTGCGAACCGTAAAGGTGGCGTTTGGCTGATTTGTGCCGCGGCGAGCAATAACTACGCCCTGGAATACCTGGATACGGCTATTTCCGCCCTCGGTAACCCGTACGTTTACTTTTACGGTGTCTCCGGCGCGAAATTCTGGTAGGTCGGAGCGCTGAGAGTCTTGGTTAATCTCGTCAATAATATTCAATGTTGTTTCCTCATTTGCTTTCGTTCCGCAGGTAACGTCAGCTGTCAGGCCGTATTTAACGGCGAATCTAGCATCACCAAGCGGCATTTGCGACCCCCTACGGCAGGTTACGCAGCCTACTTTGGCAACCTTGCCTATTGTGCCACGTTTTTAGCCCAGGACGGAATCTGACAGGTTGTGAAATCCCTAACCGCTACTAAATCTTGGTTTTCAATATCGGCCACCATAAAGATGCGCTGCCCACATTTCCGGTAGCCGTGACGGCGATAAAACTTCCTTGCCCTGCGGTTACCTAGATTGGTACCTAAGCCAATCTTGACGATATGGGGGTAGCGTTTTTGTAGCGTAAAGTGGGATACTTCCAGCATTGCTCCCGATAATCCCGAACCGTACCACTGCGGTTCAACATAACATTTTGATAGGTAGGCACAGTTTTCTCCCGTTGCCTTTACCAGGTTTTCTTCTGGCGGTAGATATCCGGGACTTCCGGCTTTTATCAGGGTGTATCCTACGGGTTGCCATTGGGGCAGTTTATTTTGGGCTTCGGCGGTTTCGTATGCGTCTATTTCTGCCAAAACAATCTGGATTCCGGGGTCTTTAAGATAGTTTTTGAAAACTTGCTCGGATAAGTTCTCGGCAATGAAGCACTCTATAGCATCCGGCGGTAAATAAGGCGGGCAAGCTTGTGGAAACAGGCGCGATGCCAGAGCAGAGCAGGTAGCTTCCTCACCCACCCTTGCCAACCGAAAACGAACTTTACGCTTAAAGGGGGCAGGCAAAAACCCGTGAGCTGCCAGTATTTCCCTATCGGTTTTATTGAGGACGTCCGGATTTATTTTCTCGATAAGATCAGGACGGCGCGTAGCGGTGAGTATCAGGGATTGCTCACGCCTCCAGGCTTTTATCTTTTCGTGATTTCCACTTAGCAGTACCGGCGGGATTTCTAGACCCCGCCAAGATTGCGGTTTGGTGTATGCGGGATATTCCAGCAGACCAGACAGTTCATAGGATTCTTCAAGCAGTGATTGGGGGTTTCCTACGAAACCTTCTAACAGCCGACAGGTGGCTTCTACCAAGGCAACTGCCGCTACTTCCCCACCGTTAAGCACATAGTCTCCCAGGGAAAAAGGTAGCACTTCCACACCGGGTAATTGCTGATAGTACTGGCTAACTCGTTGGTCAATGCCTTCATAGCGTCCGCAAGCTATCACCAAATGGTCGGTATTTTCCGCCAGTTCGCGCACCCGAGCTTGGGTGAGCGGAATCCCGGAAGGGGTAGGAATCGCCAGCACCTTTTTATTCGCACCAGATTCGCCGATTACCTGATCGATGGCTTTTCCCCAAATATCGGGTTTCATTACCATCCCCGCGCCCCCGCCTGCGGGGGCGCGGTCTACGGTTCGGTGTGCATCTTCACTCTGGTCTCTCAAGTCCCAGATATGGGTTTGTAAAATCCCGCTATCACGTGCTTTACCCATTAGGGAAACGTCTAGGCAATCAAAGAACTGGGGGAAAATCGAAATAATATCTATCCGCATTACGATTCCTCTACTAAACTGTTAAAACAGCCCTTCCGGTGCATCTACGGTGATTATCCCTTTATCTAAGTCAATCGTGGGCACTAGGGCTTTAACTAGCGGAACTTCTACTGGGTTAGCACTGGCAGTCTCTACTTGTAGGCGGTCTTGAAATCCTCCGATTGCTACCCCCACGCATTTTCCTAGTTCTTCTCCCGAAGGGGTTTCTACTCGTAAACCGGTTAGTTGTTCGGGAGAATACTCCCCCTCACGCGAACTAGCTGGTGCGTAAAGTTTTATTCCCCTTACAGCTTCCGCATCGTCACGATTATTTATGTGGGAAAAAGTTAGGCAGCAGCGCCCTTTTATTTCCCGGTAGGAGCTAACTTCCCAGGTTTGCTCGTCCTCGGTAACCAGCTGTGCTCCTTGCCTAAAACGTTCTTCAGGGTAATCAGTGAAAGGACGTACCAGCACTTCCCCTTTAAGCCCGCGAGCTGGTCCTACCTGCCCGACTTTCACTAAATCCATAGTTATCTTCCCTGCCTATAAATGACGCGAGCCCCATGAAATTTCATGGGGCTCGCTATCTAGAAAACCAACTCTAACGGCGTGAACGCCGATCGGTATCTACTACATCAACCCGAATCGGTCCATGAGTAGAAAGCGCTCCCATAACTTTTCGCAAAGCCCGAGCGGTGCGCCCTCCGCGACCGATTACTCGCCCTAAATCCTGCGGATTTACCCGCACCTCTAGCAGCTTACCGCGCCGCATATTGCGCTCGTCCACCCGCACATCATCGGGGTGATCAACGATTCCACTAACTAGATGTTCTAGTGCATCCGCCAACATTTTTAGGCTTCCTCACTCTCGGGAGCAGCTTCTTCCACCGCTTCATCAGCCTTGGCTTCTTCGGCAGCAGCTTCAGCTTTTTCAGCGCTGACCTTTGCCTTACGCTTTTGCGCCTCGTCGGCGGCGGCTTTCACGTTCTTTTCACGCGCCTGTTCGGCGGTGAGATTTTCTTTGGTCTTAATCCGGTTTTCAACGTTTTCTTTACCGTTGAACCGAGCAATATCACCTGATAGTACTAGCATCCGGCGAACCGCGTCCGAGGGCTGTGCCCCTACGCCTAGCCAGTACTGAATCCGATCAGATTTTACTTGAATGAAAGACGGTTCTTCGTTGGGGTTGTACTGTCCAACCTCTTCGATTACCCGGCCGTCACGTTTCTTCCGGCTGTCTACCACTACGATTCGGTAAACCGGGTAGTGAATCTTACCAACACGCTTTAAACGAATACGAACTGCCACTTTTGTGGTTTCTCCTGTTCTATTGACTGTTTAGTGCCCGCTCTAGCCGGTGGGATACGACCCGAATCAAGCACTTAAGACAAGGCCTCCACACAGAGAGGGGGGTGTCTTGGCCCGGTACAAGTAGCCATTGTGCCAGATTTTGTTACCTGGTTTCTACTTTATAAGACTCCCATTTGGCTTCTTTGAGCAGTTTCACACCTTTTGAGTATCGCCGCTATTATCTGAAACTGTTTTTCTTCCGGTTTCCCCTATCGTCCTTATAAAAATAGCCGGGAAGAAATGAAAATAGCTATTGACAGGATATAAACTGCTCAACCACCGCGTGCGCGGTAACCGGATTAAGACCGCAGGCACTGGCAACAAAGGCTCCTCGCAGATACTCTGGTTCGTTGCGATTTTGCGAAGTCTCAAAGGTTTTAACGTTTCCACCCGCGACCCTCACCATATGAATTCCGGCTGCCACATCCCAGGGGCGCATAGTGGTTCCGAAAGCCACGGCAGTGTGCCCGGCTGCCACCTGCGCTAAATCTAGCGCCGCAGCTCCGGGCGAATGAACGGTGGCATAGGCGTTAGCCAGCGAGGCAGCCAGTTCCCAAGATTTTTCCGCTCGCCGCGGATTCTTATCGCGAAACGGGAAATAACCAGTAAGTATTCCTTTACTTTCCACCTTGGCCCCCGCGGCACACATCGGGCGCGCAGTTTTCCCTTCATAGAGAACCGCTTCTTTAGCATCGGCGGTGAAGAGTTCGCGGGTATAGGGAGCATAGATGACTCCCGCCACCATTTTTCCGTCTAGTTCCACTCCGATGGAAGTATTGAAGTAAGAGACTCCGGAGGCGAAGTTGGCGGTTCCATCTATGGGATCAACTATCCATCTAACCCGCTGACCTAAATCTTTTATGATTGCTTTCGCTTTTGATACTTCCCCGATTTGCGGAGAAGTTTCTCGGGCTTTTGCGGCTGCTAGCTGCCAGGAAAAGTCGCTAACTGCCACCGCCGCGGTTAGCTCGCGCCCAGATTTTTCTAGATAGGCATCTTGTATTTGCTGTAAGGAAAGCGCCCCAGCAGCCTTTATTATATCTGTGGTGAGGACGTGCTCTCCGGTTTCCTCTCCCAAGATTCTAGAGGACGGAACCGAGCTTCCCAGCAGGTATTGCAGCCTGGCTTCAACGTAACGGTCATGGATAGTTACCGGATCGTGGATTCCCGCTTTCAGAAAAATTTCCAAGGGGGCGCGAAAAACGCTACGTAAATATACCCCTACCTGCTGTGCAACCTCTCCCGCTACAATCATTAGCGCGTAATCGAGGCTGCTTTCCGACGTGCTCATACCTTCCATTATTACCCTTTTTAGGTTATTAGTCCTAGCTAACCGCAGCTGCCGGAGAAAACTCTTGCCCGAGTAACGCCACTTTTTCGGGTTTAGTTGCCCGTGCCGCCTCACCAGTCGGGTCTGAGGAATAGCGCAGGTAGTCGGCGCGCGCTCCCGGCTCTAGAGCCCCAATCCCTAGATAGTCGCGGGCTCGCCAGGTAGCCAAATCAATAATCTCGCAGGTCTCGATACCGCCGCGTTCCCACAACGTCAGTTCCCGCCCCAAGTCCCCATGTGATTGATACCCGCCAGAATCGGTACCGGGCAGCAATTGCACTCCGCTTTGATGGAGCATCGCAAAGTGTTCGCGCCGCTGCTCCCACATTTTCTGCATCGTCGCCGCATATACCGGATATTTCTTGCCCGCCTGGGCTGCGAACTGGTTAAACAATTCCACCTGCAGCAAAGTTGGGGTGACGGGAATCCCGCGGCGGGCGCACTCTTGTGCCTGGACACTATCGATTCCACTGCCATGTTCGATACAGTCAATCCCCGCTTCCAGCAATCCCGCAATCGCTTTATGGGAAAATGCGTGTGCCGTTACCCGCGCTCCCACCTGATGGGCAGCCGCAATCCCCTCTTTCAAAATCTCGGTTGGCCACAGGGGATCTAAGTCCGATTCCGCTCCATTTGAGCGGTCAATCCAGTCGGCCACAATTTTTACCCAGCCGTCACTTTGCTGCGCTTGGGCGGCCATCACCTGCGGTAAATCACTTAGGGTTTCAACCTCTAGCGGCAGCAGACGCAGATAGCGTTTGGGACGGGCGATATGGCGTCCGCAGTGAATAATTGGAGGAAGCTTAGGATTCCCTAAAATCCCAGGGGCGTATTCCAGGTTTCCGCAGTCACGAATGGCTAAAATTCCGCAGTCCCGATCTGCCACGGCCTGCACTAATGCCTGAGAGGGGGTAGATACCTCCCCCACCGCCGCGAACCCGATATGACAATGCACATCGCAAAATCCGGGTAGAAAATAGTCACCACCGGCACTGTTATCTTCTCTAAACCCCCCGAAACGTCCGTCCTCAGTAATCGTTAATTGACCCCGCACCCAGCGGGGAACCCGCTTAGCTTCCTCACGGTAATAAAAATTACCGCTCAGCAACTTCATCGCTGTCCTAGCATCCGTTTCAAATCATCGGGCAAATCATCCAAGGTGGGGGCAGGGGAAGCTGGCTGGGAAGCACCCAGACCAAAGGCGCTACCGGCAGTAGGCGCTGATGGTTCGTCCTTAACGGTTTGCTGCGCCTCCCACTGTTTTTGTTTCGCGGGATTACCAAACTTGCGGCGATTCTTTTTGCCGCTCTTTCGCTGTTTCTTGGTAGCTCCTCCGCGTCCGCCCGGCATTCCGGGGATTGCCGGCATTCCGGGAAGTCCCCCACCATTAGACATACGTTTCATCATTTTTGCAGCCTGGGTAAACCGCTCGACAAGACCATTTACCTCGCTAACGCTGGTTCCGGAACCGCGCGCAATCCGGGCGCGCCGTGAACCGTTAAGTAAGGATAGATCATCCCGTTCTGCCGGGGTCATGGAGTTTACGATGGCTTCAATCCGGTCGATACTTTTTTCATCAAACGCATCTAACTGGTCGCGAAACTGATTCATGCCCGGTAGCATCTTCATCAGTTTCTTCATCGACCCCATTTTTCGCAGCTGCTGGAGCTGTGCCATAAAGTCGGCGAGGGTGAACTGGCCTTTTTGCATCTTGCGCGCCAGCGCCTCGGCTTCTTTTTGGTCATAGGCTTTTTGGGCTTGCTCGATTAGGGTGAGCATATCGCCCATATCGAGGATACGTCCGGCCATTCTCTCGGCATGGAAACGTTCAAAATCACCCAGGTTTTCCCCGGTGGAGGCAAATAGAATCGGTTGCCCGGTTACTCCCCGTACCGATAGCGCCGCCCCGCCGCGAGCGTCACCATCAAGTTTAGAGAGCACTACCCCGGTGAAACCCACCCCGTCACGGAAAGCAATCGAGGTTTGTACTGCGTCCTGACCTACCATTGCGTCCAGGACAAACAGAATTTCGTTCGGATTAACGGCGTCGCGAATATCGCGCGCTTGGCGCATCATTTCCTCATCAATACCGAGGCGACCGGCGGTATCGACAATGATTACGTCATAGCCTTCGGTGATTGCCCGGTTCAAACCGGAACGGGCAACTTCGACCGGATTACCCTGTCCGTCCCCGGATTCGGGAGCGTGAATATCGACTCCAGCCTTTTCCGCCACGATACTCAGCTGGGTAACCGCACCGGGACGCTGAAGGTCACAGGCTGCGAGGAGGACGCGTTTACCCTCTTCTTCGCGCAGCCATTTGCCCAGTTTCCCAGCCAAAGTGGTTTTACCAGCACCTTGCAGACCTGCCAACATGAATACGGTAGGACCGCGCCGGGCATAGCTAAGTTCGCGTGTTTGCCCCCCGAGCACCCCTACCAGTTCGTCATGGACAATTTGGACTACTTGCTGTCCAGGATTGAGCGCTTTTGAACGCGCTGCCCCATAGGCTTTTTGCCGCACCGCTTTAGTGAACTGGCGTACCACTGGCAGCGCCACGTCAGCTTCTAAGAGGGCGCGCCGGATTTCAGAGACGGTAGCATCTACATCTGCTTCCGTGAGCAGCCCTTTTGAGCGTAGGCGCTTGAAGGAATCAGCTAGGCGATCGGACAGGCTATTGAACAAAGTGGTTTCCTCCTGGAAATAGTTTCGCCGTCTAGTCTACTTTAGGAGAGCATCTACGAAATCTTCGGGTACGAAAGGTGCCAAATCATCTGGACCTTCCCCTAGTCCTACCAGTTTAACTGGCACGTTCAGTTCCCGTTGTACGCTAACTACAATTCCGCCCCGAGCGGTTCCATCGAGTTTTGTCAGCACAATTCCGCTAATGTTTACCACTTCGGAGAACACTTTCGCCTGTTGCATCCCGTTTTGCCCGGTAGTGGCATCTAGGACTAGCAGGGTTTCAGTCACGGGGGCACTCTTTTCGATAACCCGTTTGACCTTACCTAGTTCGTCCATCAAACCGGCTTTATTTTGCAAGCGCCCAGCGGTATCAACCAACACCACATCCAGGCCTTTTTCTTTTCCGTATTTAACCGCATCAAAGGCTACGGAGGCGGGGTCAGCGCCCTCTTTATCGGAACGTACCACTTCCACCCCAACCCGGTTTCCCCAAGTCTCTAGCTGGTCAGCAGCGGCCGCCCGGAAAGTATCGGCCGCTCCCAGCACGACTGACTTGTTTTCTGCCACCAAAATACGGGCAATCTTGCCCACGGTAGTGGTTTTCCCGGTGCCATTTACTCCCACGGCGAGGACGATCCCCGGCTTTGTCCCATCGGTCTGCTCTAGATTTAGGTTGCGATCTAGATCCGGGTTTACCAGTTCAATCAGTTTTGCGCGCAGAATCTCCCGGATTCTCTCCGGATCGGAAGTTCCCAGCACTTTCGCCTGGGTACGCAGCTCTTCCATCAGTTCATCGGTAGCGGCAATCCCTAAATCTGCCATTAGCAGGGTATCTTCTATTTCTTCCCAATCGGCGGCACTCAGGTCTCCGCGCCCAAGTACCCCGAGCAGCATTTTTCCGAAAGAACCGGATTTGGCTAGGCGCGAGCGCAGCCGCTGCATTCGTCCTTGGGCGGGTTCGGGGGTTTCCAGGTTTGCCTGAGCGTCTGGAAGCTCCTCGCTACTGACCGGAGCCTCTGACTCAAAAATTTCGCCAGTTTCTTCACTTGCCGCGGTTTCTTCCTCTGCCTCTGGAGTGGTCGCCAAGGGTTCTGGCGTAGCTTTCGCTGCCTGTTTAGCGCCACTTTCACCCTCTTTAGACTGGTCTAAGGGTTTGAGTTCCTGAGAACTGGCGGCGGGTGATTCTTCCTTTTCACCCGCTTCTTCGCCCCCGGCTTCCAGTTGCTTTGCTTTAGAAGGCTCTAGTTGTTTTTTCGCTTTCGCCGAACGTACCGCGACGGTAGCGCCCGTTCCCACAAGCGCCAAAACCAGAACTATTACCGCAATCCCAAGAGGAGAAAAAAGAAAATCCATGCTTCCTATTGTCACCTATTGGGGCTCTCAGGTCATATCGCCATCATCGAGGGCGAAAACCAAATGTTATTTTGAGTCCTCAAAGCTAGTTTCTTCTGCTTTTAGCGGCTGCCAAGAAACCTTATCTACCTCAAAAGCTGCCTCGGTGTCCGGTGCTTGTTCATTTTCCGGCTCGCTAAGGGCTTTAACCTGAGGAACATAGCTGGTTGCGTCCTCGGGCTCTTTTACTACCTGAAGGCGGGCAGCCGCAGGAGGACGGCGACGCTCACGGGGAGTAAAAGCGGGAGGCAGCTGACCGGGCAGTAAATCTGTAGATTCCTCTAAGCTATCTGCACTATCAGCACTATTTTCGACTTTTTCGCTATCTTTATCTGCCTGCGGCGCTTCGAAGTGTTCTACTTCCTGTCCCCATATCTGTCCGGCTGCGTTACGCAGGGTTTCCATTTCCTTTAGGGGATTAGCAGAATCGGCAGGAGTAGCCTCTTGTAGCAACGCATTAAGACGTACCCGCTTACCAAGCTGATCTTTGGGGGCACGATGACCGTTTTCTTGCCAAGAATCGGCTGACTGGCGAATCCAATTGCGGTAACCCCCACCGGGGCGGCGGGTACGAACCATTACCGCTACCACTAGCACCCCTAAAAGTACACTGATACCAATGCCTACGAATAGCAGAATCAACGGTTTGGTCACGTTTCTAGTATGCCAATACTTAGCAGATTTACCGACTTAGCTTCTTGACCGATACCAAACTGTTACCTGATTTGAGTGTGATATTAGCTATCTGCCCGCTCAAGGCGCTGCGAGATTACTCGAGACACGCCCTCGCGCATAGTCACCCCGTATAGGGCATCAGCTACTTCCATCGTGCGTTTTTGGTGGGTAATCACAATCATTTGGCTTACTTTACGTAGCTGTTTAAACAGCTCCAGCATTCTGGACAGGTTTAAATCATCTAAGGCCGCTTCGACCTCGTCCAAAATATAGAAGGGCGAGGGGCGGGCTTTGAAAATCGCAATCAGGAACGCCAAGGCGGCTAAAGAACGTTCCCCACCAGAAAGCAGTGACAGGCGCTGCACATTTTTTCCGGCAGGTCGGGCGTTCACTTCTACCCCGGTGCTTAACATATCGTCAGGATTGGTGAGCTTAAGAGAACCCGTACCCCCGGGGAAAAGTCGGGAAAATACCTCGGTAAATTCGTTAGAGATATCGGTGAATGCCTGAGTGAATGCCTCTTTTACCTGGTTATCTACTTCGCGCACCACCACTAATAAATCGGCTTTTGAGGTACGTAAATCACTAAGCTGTCCCATTAAAAACTCGAAGCGTTTTTCCAGAGCCTGATGTTCTTCCAAAGCCAGAGGATTCACTTTTCCTAACCGGGCGATAGCGCGAGTGGCTTTATCTAGCAATGCGCTTTGTTCGGCCCGGTCATAGGGACGCCATTGACTTTTATCATCCACAGTCGGCTCGCTAGCAAAATCAGTTCTAACTTCAGTATCACCGCCGGCTTGCGAGCTATTTTCCGGTAAAGCGTTAGCGTCAAGTTCTTGGTTTGAGGATACCTGGGTATCCTCAGCTTCATTTTCGGCTCTCCTAGCGAGCAAATCCGGGGTAGGTACCAATTGTTGCGGCCCAAATGAGGATATTAATTCTTCCGGGGAAAGTGCATAACGCTCTCGGGCTTGCTCAGTTAGCTGTTCGGAGCGTACCCGATATTCTGCTGCGGCCACTTCATCGCGGCGGCTTAAATCATTTAGCTCTGCTAGTTCCCTGTTCAAGCCGTCAATCTCTTTACGGACTTCATTAGCCGCATTAGAGGATGCTAGGCGGGCAGCATCGGCGCTATCTCGCCAGCTTTTAGCTACCTGGGCTACCTGCGCTGCCCGGCCAGCAAACTCTTGACACCAATAAGACGCTTGTTTCATTCGCTTCGATTTAGTGGCACGCTCAATTTCGCGCTGGCTGCGAGCCGCCAGGCGCAGCTGAAAACGTTCCAAAGCTTTAACTTCCCCTTGGAAACGCTCGCGTAAACTATTGGTAAGTTGGGTGGTGGCGGACAGCTTTAAATGTGCCTGTGCTGCTTTTTCTCGGGCAGCCAAATCGGCTGCCCGAGCGGTCTCTAGTTGCTGTTCAAGGTCTTGTAGGGGTGCTGAATCTTCAGGCGCTCCAAAATCGTTTAGCGCTTTTTCAGCCTGCTGGACTTTTTCGCTGCAAGCGTCAAAACTGGTGTTTGCCTGTGCCAGTTCTGTTTGGGCACGTTTTTCTTCCTCTTCCGCTCCCCTGACTGCGGCTTCCCGTAGCGCCCGCTGTTGGGCTTGGGCAGCTGCCTGGGCATCGGCAGCTCGCAGACTTTTCAGTGCTTGTGCGCAATCCGACGATGCTTGCGATAGTTCCTTATTTAGCTGTTTAACCTGATTATCGGCGTGTTCTTTGTCTTTTTCCGCCTTGGCGAGTGCCTCGCGCGCTAGGCGCAATCGCCGTTCAACCTCAATCTGATTTACGCTGCCACTGCCGGTAAAACCGGCATATTTACCGATAATAGTGCCATCGGGCAGCCCTACTCGCGCCGAGGGAATTTCCTCGATTATTCTTTTTGCTGCCCCTAAATCGGTAGCTAAATAGCACGAATCTAGCAATTGTTTTAGCGCCGAATGTAACTGCTTAGGCGCTGAAATAACCTCTGTAGCAGCGATTTCACCTGACTTAGATTGTTCCTTGGTCTCAGATACGGGAATAGCTGAACCAGATTCTCCCCTACTTACCACCCAGCTAACTTGTCCCTTCGCGCCTTTGACCGCTTGTAAACCCGCTTCTAACTGGGAATCTTCTATAGCGAGGGCGACTCCAGCTTGTCCTAGCAACGCGGCGACTGCTTGCTCCCAACAATCAGGCACACTAATCAGGGAAGCTAACTGTCCTAGAGACTGGGCTGCCTGAGCAAAAGCCTCTTGGGCTTGGTTTGAACAAGTAGCCAAAACCTGTCCCAGGCTAGCTTCGCTTTCTCCGGCAGCCACCACTTTAGCTTCGCTTTCGCGCAGACAGTCACGCGCTTTTTCTAGTTGGGAACGTACCTCGTTTTCTTTCTGGGACAACTCTCGGTATCTACTGGCAGCATCGGTGCTTTCGGTCACCGTTTCTTCGCGGTGAGCTGTCTGTTGGGCACGCGCCGCAGCTAGTTTTTCCGTAGCCGCTGCTACCGAGTCTTGCGCCCTTTGCGTTCGCGAGCGGGCTGCTTCCAGGTGAGCCTTGGCGGTCTCTAAATCTCGCTCCAAGCGGGCAGCCTTATTGGTTTTCTGTTGAACTTCCTCACGTAGTTGCTGGTAAAGGCGATTTAGTTCCTTGACTTTACGAGTAGTTTCTTCGCGCGTTGCCTCGGCCGCATCTAGTTGTTTACGATGCGCCAAAGCGTCCTCATCATGAGCTACTAAATCGCTTTGTAGACGCGCCAAATGGGTTTGTCGCTGTTCAACGCTAGGACCGGTAGGCTCGGGTTCGGGTTTCGCCAGGGAAGCAGCCCGTTCATTCGCCAGTGCCTCCAAAGCCCGCAAACGTTCGGTGATGGTGGTCAGCTGTTGCCAAAGATTAGCGGCTCGCCCCGCCAAATCGCTTTGGGTAGCATCTGCATTTAACTGTTGCAGTTTTTCTTGCTGGGCAGCTAGTTTAGTGTGTAATTCTTCGCGTTTTGTCTCTTGGGATTTTCCGCTTTCCTGGTAGCGAGACAGTTTGACGCGCAGCTGTTGGAGGTCATCAGCTAGAATCCGGCATCCCGCATCCCGCACTTGGGCTTGTAGCACTGCGGCGCGGCGTGCGGTTTTGGCTTGCCGGGCTAAAGGACCGAGTTGGCGCTGAATTTCTTTAGTTAAATCTGACAGTCGAGAGAGTTTTTCTTCTAGTCCATCAAGTTTGCGCAGCGCCCGTTCTTTTCGGCGTTGATGTTTTAGCACCCCGGCGGCTTCTTCGATTAGGGCGCGCCGCGCTAAGGGATCAGCAGAGAGCACCTGGTCAAGTTTGCCCTGCCCGATAATCACGTGCATATTGCGTCCCATACCGGTATCAGACAGTAGCTCTTGGATATCTAGCAGCCGACAGGGAGTACCGTTAATGGCATATTCGGAGCCGCCCTGACGAAACAGGGTACGCGAAATCGTAACCTCGCTATAGTCAATCGGCAATTCCCCATTGGTATTATCAATGGTGAGCGCAACTTCTGCCCGTCCGAGCGAGCTGCGGGAGGTGGTTCCAGCAAATATAACGTCTGACATTTGCCCGCCCCGGAGGTTCTTGGCACCTTGCTCGCCCATCACCCAGGCTAGGGCATCGACAATATTGGATTTACCGGAACCGTTGGGACCTACTACGCAGATAATTCCCGGAGTGAACTGCAAAGTGGTGGCGCTGGCAAAGGATTTAAATCCGCGCAGCGTCAGCGACTTTACATACATTTATTTTCTGCTCCTTTAGGAGAGCTCCGGAAACCAAATTTTGATCTCGCGGGCAGCAGAACTGGCAGAATCTGCGGCGTGAACTAGATTTTGGATATGTCCACTGTCATAGTCACGACCGAAGTCGCCGCGGATAGTTCCCGGCGCTGCCTCGGTGGGGTTAGTGGAACCCACCAGGGAACGCACCCCTTCGACTACCCGAGTCCCCTCGATAACAGCGGCAACGATTTTTCCGCTTCGCATGAAATCAACCATGGATTCAAAGAAGTGTTTGTCGCGATGCTCTTCATAATGACCATGTAGCTCATCGGTCGAGGCTTGCAGCACCCGCAACGCGGCAATGGCGTATCCTTTTTGCTCGATTCGCGCTAGGATTTTGCCGGTAAGTCCGCGATGATACCCGTCCGGCTTCACCAAAATCAGGGTGTATTCCTTATTGGGATCCAGCTTTTCTTCGCCCATTCTTGTTCCTTTCAGTTTATTTTCGCCCCACTCTAAACAGATTTTATCTATCCGGGGAAACCGGTAAAGAGTGAACCTCTCCTGGCTGCACCGCCTGGGAAGATTCTTTAGCTGAGGACGCAGTTTGCCCAGTTAGCTCTGCTTCAACCGCGTCTAGGGCGTTGCGCGACTGGGATCCGGTAGCGACAATAGTCACCTCGTCTCCGGGGTTTATTTTTAACCCCATGAGGGCGAGGACGCTGCCTGCTTGCACCCCATTTAGGGTTACTTGGGCATCGAAACCGGTCGCTATTCTAGCTAGCCGCGCTGCGGGGCGAGCAGATAGAGGATGCTCACCGCTATAAAGCACCGTACGGGGTGCTAAGGGATCTAGAGCCGGTGGTGGAGGCAAAATATCAGCTGCGTCCTCTTCGGGGAAAAACTGCGAAGCGGCACTAATTGCCCGTAAGATTTCCGCCAGTCCAGCCCCTTGGGAGGCGGCTACTGCCCCTGCCATGGTTCCTTCCACTATCGGACCGCGCCCTAATCGCAGCACCCGCATCCCTAAATCGGTGATAACCTGCTGACAAGCCAGGCGAGCTGCACCGAAATCAGCCATGAGCACAATTGAGTCTTGCTCGCTGAGCTTTTCCATTATCACCGAAACCTGCGCGCTAATAATCTCGGTGGCAGTGCCCAAGCCTTCATCGTGACATCCGCACGGCTCAATCAAAACCTCGGGTGCTAGGGAGGAAACCACTTCACACACCCCTCGTGCCAGGGTCTGCGATTGCGAGACAACAATGAACGCGGTTTTAGGATGCATAAGTGCTCCTTGCCTATTACGGATAATGTTCCTCTAGGGTATCGCGCGGCGCACCAAGTATTTAATCCCCCGCTAGGTCAGCTAGCGCCGGGTGAAAATACCCTGCTAGAAAAACCGGTTATCGGTGCTACTCGGAATCTAGGTCTTTTTCAATCAGTTCCGCAATAACTGTTACTGCCTGTTCGTTTTCGCTTTCTACAGTGACCTCGCAACCACATTCGGCACCGAGCGTCATAATCAGCATCATCGATGATGCGTCAATGGGGCCTTCTTCGGCAGTGGCTAAAGTGATTTCCTCATCAAATTCGCCAGCCTTTTCCGCAACAATAGCCGCGGGGCGTGCATGTAAACCTACCGAAGATCCAACTTTTACAGTTTTGGAAGCCATTTTGTTTCTACCTTTCTTCAAACCTTTTTCACTATACTAAACTCTTGACTTTTTGCTGGGGTTTTTGCGCATCATCTTTGCAAAAGTTACCCCGATAGCAGCCACGATTACTCCCATTACCAGTGCAAGTAGCGCCCCAATAATGTTGTCGTAGGCGAAAAGGACGAAGATTCCGCCATGCGGAGCTCGGCACTGCACCCCTAAAAGCATTGACAATGCGCCGGTGACCGCTCCTCCCGCCATCATTGAGGGGATTACCCGCAAGGGGTCGGCGGCAGCAAAAGGAATCGCGCCCTCAGAAATAAAAGATAAACCTAATAGCCAAGCTGCTTTACCATTTTGCTGTTCCGCAGGGGAATAAAGTTTAGGACGCAGCGTGGACGAAAGCGCCAGCGCCAACGGTGGAACCATGCCGCTTAGCATTACTGCTGCCATAAATTCATAAGCACCGCCAGTGGCTTGGGATAATCCCGCCGTACCCACCAGGTAGGCTGCTTTGTTTACCGGACCGCCCAAATCGAAGCACATCATCAATCCGATAACGATACCCAGCAAAATCGCAGAAGAACCCCCCATAGAGTTCAACCATTTTTGCAGCGCGCTCATTAAAGCCGCCAGTGGGCGTCCCAGCAGTAATAGCATTAACAGTCCCATCAGTAAGGAAGCTACCAGAGGTACGATTGCTACCGGCATTAAACCGGCTAACCAACGCGGGCATTTTAGGGTAGATAGCCAGTTGGCGATAAGACCGGCGATAATCCCAGTCACCAGCCCTCCGATAAATCCAGCTCCTAGCGCTACCGAGATTGCTCCCCCGATAAAACCAGGGGCAATTCCGGGTCGTCCCGCTAATCCGAAAGCTATGTAACCTGATAGGGCTGGCACCAGGAAACTCATTCCGGTTTGCCCCAGGTAGGTAAGCAATGCTCCCATGTACAGCGGGAATCCGGCACGGGAAGTGATTATATTACCCTCGAATGGCCCGTTCGAGGGTAAATTCCACAGGGAGAAGTTCAGAGAAATATCTTGGGCCAGTCCCGCAACGTCATAACCGCCAATTAGGAAACCGAGTGCAATCAGTAACCCTCCGGCCGCCACGAAGGGAATCATATATGACACCCCTGCCATTACCGCTTTTTGGATTCGCTGTCCCCAGTTCAAGGTTTTCGCTGGTTCTGCGGGTTGCGCGACAGGCTTTGACCTAGCATTTGGGTCTTTCTTTTTTGCCATTACTTCGCTAATTAGTTTGCCAGGATTGTTGATTGCGGCTTTAACTCCCACATCAACAACCGGCAGATGCTCGAATCGCTCCGGCATCTGTATACTCACGTCATGGGCAAAAATCACCCCGGCAGCTGCGGCAATTAGGGCGGAATCTAGGCGGTCAATATGCCCCGATCCTTGCGCCTCTACATATACCGGAATTCCCAGTTCTTTACCTTTGTTAATCAGGGAGTCTGCCGCCATATAGGTGTGGGCAATCCCGGTGGGGCAAGAAGTAACTGCTACCAGATATTTTTCCTGGTCAGGAGAGTCTCTTTCATCTTTTTTGTCCGTTTTTTCCGCACTTGCCGCTTTGGAAGTAATAGGCGATTTTGATTCCGGCATAGCCGACGCATCTTTAGTAGTTGGGGACGCCTTGGTGACAGCGCCCGCCGCAGCGGCGGGGGCAGCGGGCGGAGACACTACCTCCATAATGATTTGCGCTGCCTGTTGCGCAGATTCGACAGAGCGCAAACCAGCTAAGAAATCCTTATCTACCAGTTTGCGTGCTAGTTTTTGCAGCAGTTTCAAATGAGCTTGTCCTTGCCCCTCAGCAGCGGCAATCATGAAAACTAAATCTGCTGGTCCGTCCTTAGCCCCAAAATCCACTGGTTCTTTAAGCCGGGCAAACGCAAGCGAGCCAACTGTTACCGCCTTTGAGCGGCAGTGAGGAATCGCGATTCCACCGGGCATACCGGTGACGGATTGAGCTTCCCTGGACATCAGGTCATTAATTAAACCGGTTTCTGTAGCACGCCCACTGGCAGCGATTTTACGGGCGAGCGCGGTTATCACCTGGTCTTTATCTGTCCCCAGCGGTTCATCTAAGCTAACTAGCTGCGGGATTATCAACTTTTGCTCTTCCATGATTCTCCTTAAATGGGGTAAGCGTTTATAGGCTGAGTTTGGTTATCGCGACTTGTTCGGGATGAATTTCTTCTGGCCGAGGTGGCTGCGTTCCTTCTTTGGTGCAGGCAGCAGCCCCGTAGGCTAAAGCCCTAGCTAAGCATTCTTCGGGGGGTCGCCCTGCCATTTGCGCCAAGATATAGCCTGCTAGAGCCGAATCGCCAGCTCCAACTGTTGAACGTACCGGGACATCGGGGCTACTTCCATGCCACGCGCCCTCGCCGGTGATTAGGATGGCTCCAGCTTTACCCAAGGTTGCGAGCACTGCCCCTACCCCGCGTTCACTAAGCTCTTTAGCTTTTCGCGCCACCGGCAATAAATCACCGCTGGCGGCAGCGTTTTCCAGTTCAGCTCCGTTGCCTCCCAGCAGCTCGGCAAGTTCAAAAGAGTTCGGTTTCATCAAATCTACCCTTACGGTTCCCAGGGCTTTCCCGAGGGCGCGTAAAGGGCTCCCAGAGGTATCGAGCGCGAACCGTCCGGGGCAAGTTTCCATTTCCTTTAGACAGGTGAGGTAAAAATCATCCGGCAAGCCGGGCGGTAAAGACCCGGAAAGCACCACCCAGTCTCCGTCCTCTAAATCTCTAGCCTGTTCTTTAAGCGCCCCCAGCAGCGATTTTTGCTGCCCGGGGGTAAGCCTTGGCCCCGCTTCATTTATTTTGGTGGTTTGCCCCCTGCCATCAATGATTGTGAGGTTAGTACGCACCGCTTCGGAAATATCGGTGCTCACATACGGCAGTTTTACCTGGTCTAAAAGCCCTAGAATCGGGTCTTGAGGGCAGGCGGGCAATACACAGCGAACCGCAGCCAAAGCCTCTTGGGCTACCCGTGCCACATTTATTCCTTTACCTCCCACGTCAGTGTGGGTCGAGGTGATGCGATGAACATTCCCCGGCACTAGGGTCTGCGCCAGGTTTAAGGTTTTATCCAAACTAGAGTTTGCACTCAGGGTAATAATCATGCCAAAAACACTTTCTTCGCTAGTTTTTCCAAGTCTTTACCGGCGATTTCCTTTAGGCGTTTATCGGAAATCAGGATTTCGATTTCCTCGGGACTAGCGAATTGAACAGTAGCGGTATATCCATATTTATCGGAGTCCGCTAGCATCAGGCAGCGATTACTGCTTTGCACCATTGCCCGTTTTACCGCGGCTTCTTCGAGGTCAGCAGTAGTATATCCATCCAGAGGATCCATTCCGTTTGTGCCGAGAATGGTTAAATCGGGGTGAATCGCGCGCACGGACTGCACGGCCAGCGCCCCTACAGTTGCCAGGGTGGACTCACGCAACATCCCCCCAATCAAATGTATTTTCAGGTTACGAGTGGCCGCTCCTATTGCGGACGCGATTGCCGCAGAGTTGGTTACTACCAGCAAATCTGCGCGATCTGGCAGGAGCTTAGCAAAATAGGCGGTCGAAGAGCCGGCATCTATGAAAACCGTAAATGCGCCCTCGGGAATATAGCTGAGGGCGCGCTGAGCGATTTGCTGCTTTTGCTCGCTGTTGATTTTCATTCGTTCTGCCAATTGGGATTCGGCAATCTCGCGAGTTGTAACCGCTCCCCCGTAAACCCGTTTAGCTTTGCCTTGCTCAGCTAGAATATCGAGGTCGCGGCGAATGGTTTCGTCCGATACTTCAAAACGATTAGCCAGGTCCCGCATAGACACTTGCCCAAATTGCGCTAGCGTTTGTTCAATCTGTAAGCGCCGCCCTCCGCTGTGAACCGGCATCTTCGCCCTCCCCTTAACGCCAAAAAGATATTCCAAAAACGGAAACAACATAAACATTCTAGGTAAGACCCCAAGCAAAAACAAGAGATTTTAGTGAGTTTATTTCAGGTTTTTGTGGGTTTTTACCCCTCTTTTTGTGGTTTATTATGGTTTACCTGCAAGCTTTCTTGAAAAAATAACTCAATCATGAAACACTTATTTCAATTGAACCGACCTCAGCGAGGAGGACAAATGTCTACAGAAAACACGATTTATGGAACACCGGTAGTAAATGGTCTAGCCTATGGGCCAGTCGCCTGGGTTAGCCGTTTTGAAATCCCCAAACTAGATTCCACAATCATTTCTCTAGACAAACGCGAAGACGAGATTCAGCGCTACACCCAAGCCGCAGAAACTGTCTCCTCGCGATTACGCGAACGCTCCAAGGAAACCGTAGGTAGCGCCTCGGATGTACTTGCCGCCCAGGCAGAGCTTTCTCGCGACCCAGGATTCAAGAAAATGGTAGTCGGCGCGATTAAAAAAGGGACTCCCGCCCCGGTCGCCGTAGTCACCACCACCGAAATGTTTTGTGGAATGTTCGAGAAAGCCGGCGGGTTAATGGCAGAACGCACCACCGACCTTAATGATCTTTGTCAGCGGGTTGTCGCTGAGCTTTTAGGAGAACCCGAACCGGGACTACCCCGACTAAGCGAGCCATCGGTACTATTTGCCGATGATTTAGCCCCCGCAGACACCGCCGGATTAAACCCGGAAGAAATCTTAGCTTTAGTAACCGAACAGGGCGGCCCGACCTCCCATACCTCTATCATTGCTCGCCAACTAGGCATCCCCTGCATAGTTGCAGCGCGACAGCTACATGAAATCCCGCAAGGCGAATCAGTATTCATCGATGCCTCTTTAGGAAGCATCACCACCGGAATAACCCCGCAGGTGGCTAGACCCAAAGTTGAAGCCGATTTGCGCGCTCGGGAAGCTATCCGAAACTGGTCAGGCCCTGCCCGTCTAGCCAGTGGCGAAGCGGTCGAATTACTGGCTAACGTACAGGACGGAGAGGGCGCGAAGAAAGCCGCTGCGGGATATGCACAGGGAGTGGGACTTTTCCGCACCGAGCTCTGTTTCCTCGATTCAGCTAAAGAGCCCACCACCAGCCAACAAGCCGATATTTATTCGCAAGTATTTTCAGCTTTCCCGGATAAAAAAGTGGTTACTCGCACCCTAGATGCCGGTTCGGACAAACCAATTTCTTGGGCAACTCTAGATGCAGAACCCAATCCGGCACTGGGGGTAAGGGGCCTGAGAACCACCGGCATTGACCAGGAGCTTTTCACCCGCCAATTAGACGCGATTTCCCAGGCTGCCCTAGAACACACGGGGAAAAATTGGGTAATGGTTCCTATGGTTTCCACCCTTACCGAGGCGAAATGGGTAGCGAAACTAATTAGAGAACGGAATCTAACTGCCGGAATTATGGTAGAAGTTCCGGCAGTCGCAATTATGATTGACCAGTTCCTAGCGGAAGTTGATTTCGTCTCGATCGGCACTAACGACCTCACCCAATACGTGATGGCCGCCGACAGAATGAACGCTAACCTCGCAACCTACACTGACCCCTGGCAACCAGCAGTTTTAACCCTGATTTCCCGGGTTGCTAAAGCGGGACAGCGACTTGGAAAACCGGTAGGAGTATGCGGGGAGGCAGCGGCCGACCCGATTTTAGCCTGTGTCCTAATCGGTATGGGGGTCACTTCCCTATCTATGGCTGCTTCCGCCATTCCGGGGGTGGGTGCCCAGCTAGAGCAAGTAACCAAAGAACAGTGCGAAAATGCCGCCCACGAAATACTGACGGCACTTGATGGCGGAGATGCCCGCGCAAAGGTACGCAAATCCCTAGGTATTGATTAGTTTCTAAAGAGGGTACACAGCTTTCTTGAACCCTAGGCTTAGCAGCGCCTGGGGTTCAAGTATTTCCCCTAAACCTCAGTACTAGCAGCGTTCACAACTGTACCTATTGGCGCTACCAGAGGGCAGCATCAACGGGAAACATATCGAAAGATAATGACCAACAAGGCACTAGCAGCTTCCCTAAACGGAATAAACAGGAGTTAGCGCATAGAGCAGTATTTCGGATTTTAGTATCCGGCGGGAGCAGTCCCAATCGACAGATATTGCCCCTCTCCAACATCTACAATATCGCCTGGTTGCAGCACTATCGGACAGGCAGGATCAATCGCATGAGTTTGCCCGCCGCGACGCAAACGGGTACCGTTTACCGACTCTAAATCCTTCAGGGAGGGGTTTCCACCCCCATCAATATAAAGCAAACAGTGGCTACGAGAAATCTGTTTTGCCGGGCTGGGAACCGTCATAGCTTGTGCCTGCGGATAGGACGAGGTTGCGACCTCGGGACGGCGACCGACCACAATCGCATTATCTAAAATCATGGACTGCCCTTGCCCCGAGGTAACCGTGTAGTTAAAACTAGGACGGCTTTGCTGCTCAACCCCATATTGAGCTTGCCCATAGTCTGCTGGTTGCTGATAGGAAGCCGGGGGATTAAATTCTGGCTGTTGATAGGGGGGCTGCGATTCAAGCGCCGGTTGCTGGTAACCGGTCATTCCTTGCGGAGAATATCCGGGATACTCCGGAGCAGCCGGTTGCTGGTCGTAGGGATTTGCATAACCGGAACTAAACTGCTGCCCATAGGGGTTAGGATTCATTGGCATTTGCCCTGAAGGAGCCGCCTCGGGCATCCCATAGATACCGCTGGGCGGAACATAACCGGCATTAGCGTTACCTGACTGGTTTGGGTAGTACTGGTAAGGGTTGTTATCCATATCTTTTCCTCCATAACCAAGGGGCAGCTTTGCTCTTGCCTATTGACACCAGTCTACCCCAGGTGAGCTTTTTCCATCTAAGCTAACCGCGAATACCTTTACACACCATTTCCCATTCTTGGCTTTCAACGCGATTTTTGCTTCCGAGACATTATAGTTACCGGTATTTTTTCCATCTACGCTCTCTTGCACCTGGTAGGAGGCAGGAGTGTCGCCTTTCCCAGGTTTCCAACTCAAAACTGTTTGCCCATCATTTCTCGCCTTTGCCGTTAGGTCGCTCACTGGAGGCACTTCCTCAACAATTCCGTCCTCGGGCGACGCGGTAATCAACGGGGCACTTGAACTGTTGGTATTTTTGACTGAAGTAGTCCCGGATTTCAGATAGTATGCCACCCCGGCTCCGGTCCCGGTCACCAGTACAAAGCCAGCAATTATTGCCAGGACGATTCGGCGCCAACTTGTTTTAGGAGCACCCACTAGCGAACGAGACAGCGCCAAAGAAGAACCGCTCCCCACGATTAGAGGACTGTCTCGATGCCCCGAACCAGCTGACCCTGCCGTTTCTTGAAAACCGAATCCACTACCTTTCAAGCGGGTAGCATCTGCATCGGTACTGACCTGCGCCAAAGTAGGATTAGCGCTAGCAATATCCATACTGGTAGGTGGAAGATTTAGGCGATGCTGGGCATCTTGAAGCGCCTGACCTAAATCGGCGGCGCTCTTAGGTCGCTGCCCGGGGTCTTTTTCCAGCGCCCAAGCCAATATTTCACGAATCGGAGAAACCAGTTGCGGAGCATCTAGCCGAGGAGGAAGGCTCAAAATCCGCCGCGTGAGCGCATTGGCAGAGTTATCTTCTCCGGGTATCTCAAAGGGACTGCGACCGGTCAAAAGCGAATGCATAGTTGCAGCTAGAGAATAAATATCGGTAGCGGCAGCGGCACAAGAGTTCTCGTCATGTTGTTCTGGCGGCGCCCAAGGTACTGACAGTCCTAAAACATCGCGGTGAAGTACCGGTTTACCTAAAGGCAGAGCTAAGCCAAAATCTGATAATACCGGGGTTGAGAATTCAGAAATTAGTACATTCGCCGGTTTAATGTCACGATGTACCAAACCGGCTCGATGTACCGTTTCTAAAGCACCTGCCAAGCGAATCGTGGTGTCTAGGGCTTGTTCCGCTGACAGCGGGTATCTGCGAACCCTTTGCGAAAGATTTGCTACCGGACAGTATTGCAACACCAGATAAGGGCGTCCATCAGGAAGTTTACCGGTTTGATAGAGGGAGAGGATTGCCGGATGAGCGCTGGTTAGCGCCAAAGAGTCAGCTTCGGTTGCAAAAACTTGTCTGCCTTCTCGGCTTCCAAGTTCCCGCAGCACTTTGATAGCAACTTTACGTTCGGGGCGCTTTTGTCGATACAGGTAGACATCAGCGAATCCCCCTCTGCCCAGCAGGGACTGCATACTAAATCCGGGAATACTAGGGGGAGTTTGGTTCATGATTATCCCCTTTCTTGAAGATGGTTTCCTCCCCGCTGCTAACTTCCTGCACCCCGCGGGTAAAGTCTAGGGTATTTCCTATTTCAAAGGTCTGTACTGTTGCCAGGTGAGTCTCGTCCTCTACGCCCTCTCCCCCAGTTAGCTTGGGCGAGACAGCCAGGCTAGTGCTATCACTAAAATCTATCCCCACCTCAGGTAACCCTACTTTTGAAAGCCTGGTGGCTTCCGTAAATACGGTGTTGGATCCAGCAGAAACCACCTCGGTTTGACCGGTGGAGGGAGCAAGAGGCGTACGTAGCTGCCGGTATTCCTGCTGGGTTAATCCTAGGGAGAGGCTAGGTAGATAGATTTCTTTGCGGGGAGTAAACATTCGTCCTATTGCGGGGGCGTTTGCCAGTTTCTTGCCCAGGTGACCACGTATAAACCGGTTATAGAGCGAGGACGGGCGAATCGCCGCCACCAGTGCTTTCCCTTTTCCAGCTGCCGCTTTCCAGCTGACGGTTAGCTGTTTAACCAATTTCCATGCCCAATCTGGGTCAAGTCCTTCTGCCTGATCGGGTCCATAATCCAAAAAGTCAGCAATCCCCGCTAACTCCCGCGCGCCCGACTGCGGTTTCTCTTTATTCATTGCCCCTAAATAGGTGTCTATTATCCAGGCGGCTTCTTGTCGGGTAGTCCCCGCTGGGAGGCGAATTCCCCTATCGCGGAAGCGGTCAATTATTTCTTCCCACGCACCTTTAAGCCGTCTAGCAGGTTCTTTAGCTTTTCGACGCCGATGGGCGCGATACCATTTAGCTATTAAAACTGCCAGGATTGGGGACAGCAGCAGTAACAGCCAGGAACCATATTTTGCGACTTGTACCAGCGCCTCTAATATCTGCATACCAGTAGAGGGGTTATCGGCGTGCGCCTGTTTTTCCACGTGAGGCAACACCGGCGGGGTGGCTGGCGGAGGCGGAGGCTGCAACACCTGCGGCTTGGGAACTGATTTTGGTTGCGGCTGGTCGGTGCGGGGAACTCGCTCCCTAGGAGGTGTGGGGTCGAACGTTATCCACCCCACCTCCTTAAACTTCACTTCCACCCAGGCATGAACGTTATCCCCTTTGAGTTCTAGGTTTCCACCGGCTTTTTTATCTGCCGGGTAGGCTCCGAGCACCACCCGCGCCGGAGCCCCGAAAGACCTCACCATTAGTGCCATTGCTACCGCGTATTGTTCATCGTCACCGATTAGTTGCTGCCCTTGAAAAAACTGCGCCATACGGGAGGCACGGTGTCCTGGTCTAGACAGCCCATCGGAGCCGTCAGAATAGAATCCTTGCCCCGAAAGGTAAGACTCCACGTTGCGCACCTTTTGTAAAGGCGTGGTCGCCCTCGCAGTTAGCTGGTTGTTTAGCTCAATTACTTCGGTAGGGATCGCTTCGTCCTTTCCTTGCGCAATAGTGTCAAATTCCAGACCGGAAATCCGAGCATCACTGGGGTTAAGGTCGCGCGAAAATCTGAGGTGATAGGACATACCGGCAGCATTAGAAGCTGCGAAAGCAGAGCGTAGCGACTGTGAATAATAGATAACCGGTTTGCTTTGCCCACTAACTGTTATAGAACTCGCATTCCCCAGCAGCGGAACCCAGGGTTGATCATAATTAACCAATTTGACCTGGGCGTTTGCTCCAGGCGTAACCTCTTTATCTAAAACTGAATCTACCTGAACAAATTGGGCGTTTAAGTTGGGATCAATTTTGAAAACCGTACCGTCATAAGCGTTCATGGTGGCAAAACGCATTCGACTTCCCGCCGGATAGTTCTTCACTTCGGCAATAGTTTTGTCTTTCCAGTCACGGGAAAGATGTCTAAAGGAAGCTAGCGGGGAAATGAAATCTTCCAGGTCTACCGGCGGGAGGACGTGGCTGCGCAACACTTCGCGGTTTCCGCGTTCGCTTACCCCAGCCAAAGTCCCCGCTACCAGGCAGACCGATAGGGTAAGGGCCATAATCACTAGCGGGCGGGTAATAGTATTTTTCTTGCTAACTCCCGCTAGCTGAACCCGGCGAGAACGCGCTTTGGTGGCAGAAGTGGTCACTAGGGCGCACCATAGCAGCGCAAAGAGGAAGTAGCCTCCCCCTGCCCAGGGCGCGCCAGGTACTAGAATCCCACCCCAGGCAATTGCCACTACAAGCGCCGTAGTGGCAGGCAGCAGAGCTAGCCAAGGCCTGCGTGACATAGCGGCTAATCCCGCTAAAAATGCGGTTAAGAGGCAGGTCATAAAGGGGAGTACTGCCGTTCCGCCCGCAGGAGTTAGCGGCAGGGAGGCAGTTAAGGAATCTCGCCAACTCGTAACGGTAGCGGTGACCAGCACTTCCAAACCGGATAATGTGGGGTAAAACTTACGTCCTTGTGGGTCGGTAGCAGCCAAAGTGGGGCCAAAAGCCAAGAACACCCCTAACATTAGGGTGGTAGTGGAGATTATTCCTAAATGCCAACGGCGACTAACCACACAAACCCCGCAGCCCAGGATGACCCCGCCGCTTGCCGCTATGGTTCCGGTAAAGCCCAGGAAAGACAGCGAGAATAGAAAACAGGGAACGATAAAAAGCACGAGAGAGCTGATAGCTAAAACACTTCTCTTCACAGGCTCATCACCCCGTTTAGGGCGCGCGGCAGCTGAGAAAGCTCTCCGATGTTTAGCAGTCGGCGAGAGCTCGCTTCTCTTCTAGTCAAGGCAGCGCCATCATCTGCACGAATACCGGTAGTTGCCATATCCACTGGGGGAAGTAAACAGATTTGTTGTAGGCGGCGCATAGATATTCCAGGTCCACAAATCAGGGAACATACCGAAGATTGAGCTTCATGGGCGAGTGCCCAACGAACCACTTGGATAAACTCTTGCTCATTTTCTCGCATCTGAACTTCAGTTAGAAAATCTAATGCCGCCCCGGAACTAGCCACCTTAAACCCGGTTTTACCGGCATAAAGAGTTAGGGGCTGTCCATTTGACAGCGAAGAGACGGCCAGTGAGGCTGCGGCTTCAACCGCCAATTCAAAATCGTCTTGCTGATAGTCCTTCGGGTTTAAATCTAAAACAATTAAATGATGAGAGCGTCTAGTCTCTAGGTATTGACGTAGCATTAGCTCACCGGTATGAGCGGTCATTTTCCAGTGAATATGGCGGCGGTCATCCCCACTTTCATAGGGGCGCAGCGCATGGAATACCGCATCCGAACTGGTTATTACTGAGGAGGCTACCCCCTCCATATCTCGGGTATATCCACTCAAAGTACCTAAAGCCGAGGTGAAGTTGGGATACACGTACACTTCATGGTGCTGCCTCCAGGTACGAACCCGCCGAATCAGCCCTAAAACGTCTTGCCGTACCGTCCTAGCAGGGCCAACCAGAATTTTTTCTCGCCGTTTAGTTTGTAACTGGAAGCTGCGGGTAAAACTCTTGCCCGCCCTCAGGGTTGGCAGAGGGATATCGACCTCTTCATCTCCCAGCGGCAACTCGATAGTTAGGGCACGTAGCGAACGGCGACCGTCATTTTTCGCAATCACCCTACCTATTAGCTCTTGTCCTTTTCTTAAGCGGTCTTGCTCTACTTTTACCTGTAAAGACAAATCTGCTCCACCCCAGGTTTGTAATATCGCCAACCCTAGGGCTCCCAGAGCCCCAAACATTATTGCCGCTGCCTCTGCCCAATCCCATAACAGATAGGCAGGTAGGCTTACTACTCCCCCCAGGAATACTAGCCACCCTAAACCGGTCAGCGGAACTTTGCGCACCGCAGCCAGGTAGCTACGTGAGCGCACCCTATTCCAGGCTTTATTTCCGCTTTTCACCGCATTTTTTAGCGCGGTAGTAGTGTCCAGGGGAACTTTCATTATTTTAGGCCTTAGAATCTACCGGTGGAGGTACCTCACCTAGGGCACGTTCAACTACGCTTTGCGCGGTTGCTCCCTCGAATAAAGCATCTGCATCCATAATTATTCGGTGCGCCCAAACTGGAACAGCCAAGGTTTTTATGTCATCTGGTAATACATAGTGACGCCCTTGGGAGGCAGCCCACACTTTCGCCAGCCGCATCATCCCGATTGCTGCGCGGGTAGAAACCCCCAGATTGACAGCTTCGTCTAGGCGGGTTGCTTCCGCAAGTTGCTGAACATAGCGGATAATCTGCTCATCTACATAGTTGCGCAGCCCCATTTGCCCCAGGGAAATGATTTCTTCCGCTTTAACCACTGCTTTTAGATTCTTGGATAAATCTGGTTGGCTAGCTCCAGAGAGTATTTTGATAGTAGCTTCTTTATCGGGATACCCTAGGGAAACTTTGATTAGGAAGCGATCGAGCTGCGCCTCGGGTAGTTTATAGGTTCCGGCTTGCTCTACCGGGTTTTGGGTGGCAATTACCAAGAATGGGGACTCAACTGGGTGAATCACTCCATCTACACTGACTTGATGTTCTTCCATTACTTCTAGCAGGGCTGATTGGGTTTTAGGGCTGGCACGGTTAATTTCGTCCGCGAGGACGATATTGGCAAAAACCGGTCCGGCATGGAAATCCCATTCCTTAGTTTGCTGGTCATATACGGTTACCCCGGTTATATCAGTGGGGAGCATATCCGGGGTGAATTGGATACGGCTATGGGAAGCAGCCACCGAAGCGGCGAGGGCGCGCGCTAGGGCAGTTTTACCAGTTCCGGGCGCATCCTCTAGCAAGATATGTCCGCCTGCTAGGAAAGCTGCGAGCACCAGACGAACCTGGTGTCCTTTCCCTAGAATCGCCAAATCAACGTGTTCGGCTATTTGCCCGAAGCGGGTAGCAAACTCTGCGGCTTCTGCCTGTTTTAGAATCATATGGCGATTTCACTTCCTATAATCGGGGCAGGTTTTCCTGCACTTCAAGACGGTTAGTAAATGGTTTATGATATCCGCCGACGAAAAGATTTATTTGCGCGGGCAGATAGGGTCGGTTAGTTAATGTGTCGTTAGTCAAAGTTGCGGGGAGTTCGATTAGCGGGGTCAAGTGTGGCCATATTGGCTTAGATTCGACAATCATAGGGGTAAGATCCAACCAATTTTGCAGGTAGGAGACGGCGGCAGTCGGTGTATTACTGGGAGATGTCGAGGGCGAGGTACTGGGGTTTGGGGTAGGGGTAGGTTTTGGTTTAAGGGTCGAGACCTCAAGCCTTTCCGAATCCACGGAAGTTCCCCCGGATTTTAGCTTCAACTCAGCCCTGATAGTCCAGGTTTCTCCCGGTTTTAAGTTTTGAAGGGTAATTGTCCAACCGTTTCCCTCATTGAACTGGGTTTGGTATTGGTCGGAGGCAAGAGTAGCTCCTGCCGATTCTTTCCCGGAAACCTCTAGCTCAATATAGCTGCTGTCCCACACGTCTAGACCATTTACAGTTACTTCTATCTCCGTGCCAGTTTCAGACCTTTTCTTGCTGTTTTCTTTGATTTGACCAATATCTGGATTTTTCTGAGCAGGCATATTACCACTAACCGAACCAGTGACCAGTTTGTTATGGGTAAAGGCGCAGCTGTAATCCACTTTCAGGTTATTTTTTGCCCGAGGATCACGGTAGCTGAAAATTCCGCCAGTGACGCTAATATCTGCCACTTTAGTTACTTTACATTCTCCGCTATCCCCGACCGGGACGGCATAGATCATTTCTACCGAGGCTTCACGCGCTCCTGCGCGCGCCAATTTAGCCTTTACCGTATCCTTGCTGAAAGCGTCAAAGGTTATAAACTCACTCGTAGCCGCCGGCCCCGACTTGGTATTAACCGCCTGCACACTGAAAGTATGGGAACCACCAGCCAGCTCTTTAACGGTCAATTTAGTATCTTTAACTTGCTGCGGACTGCCGCCCGAAACCGTAACAATATAGTGATCAATCGGAGAACCTCCATTACTGACAGGAGAATCCCAACTTAAAGTTGCTGCTCTAGGACCAGTAGCGGTAGCGGAAAGATTAGTCGGAGCACTGGGGGTTATTTCCACTTCAACCGCTACAGACGCCTCCGAGGGCTTAGAGTCCCCTACTCGATTGGTGGCAACCACGGTGAAAGAATGCGACTTTCCAGGCTCTAAACCTGGGAAATCGGTAATCGTGCCAGTAGATTTAACGCTCCGCCCAGAAACCGAATCGGTAACCGTATAACCAGTTATGGGAGCGCCATTAGCGGCAGGAGGAGTCCAGCTAACACTGACCGTGGTTGATTCGCTAACAGTAGCAGTTACCGCCGTGGGAGCATCAGGTACCGAAACCACCCTAATCGTAGCTGTACCGCTAACCTGACGATCAGAATCCCCGCTCGCGTCCTGTAAGGTGTAGGAAACCACCAGGTCTCCTTTGAAAGTTGCAGCTGGGGTTACCTGTAGACTGGTTCCCGTTGCAGATATCTGCCCCAATCCTTGCACTACACTGGGTGAACCAACGGTTTTCAAAGGCTGTCCGGGATACGGGTTCGTAGCGTAACGATTTAAATCAATACTGAGGGTTTTCCCAGATTCACCCTCTAAATCAATCGCCGCAAGTTGAATCAATGCTCTAGTAGAGCTGACCACCCTTACCGGTATCTTCCCAGTTGTCGGAGCTGAGCCGTCCTCTACAGTTACTTCAATACTGCCCGCATCCCCCTTAGCTTTACCAACTTCAGCCGCGACCGAGAGTATATGTCCCTTTAAGGAGGCTTTAATCCCTGGTGGAATAGCCCCGAGTCGGTAATTCATCTTTGCGGGGTCATCTCCATCTTCATCACTAACCATATCCGCAAGATTTGCGGTAATCGCTTCTTCACCCGCGGCAACTTCTAGGCGCGTAGGGGTAAAAACTGGGGGATGGTTGCTGGTAGATGCCACATTTATCGGTAACGTCAGGGAGGCACTAAGTGCGCTAGAGTCATTTGCTTGCCCGTCACTAACCTGCATCACCAGGGTAGTTTTACCAAAGAAATCAGGACTTATCTTTACCTGGAAAGAATCATCTCCAGACATTTTCACTCCCCCCTCAAACCCGGCACCCAAGGTGATGGCTTTCGCAGAGTGAACGTGCGGAGTACGAGATTTCCGGGTAATCACATGGGAAGCTAAATCAACGGTTAATGTCTGCCCAGATTCTGCTTTTAAGGGCACGGTATCGGGATCAATATAGGGTTTTTGCTCGGAAACCCCGGGCACGTTTACCACCGCATTGGCGCTGAGTCCATCCTGGTCAGTAACCTTATACAACACCAATTGCCGTTTAGCGGGGGCAGGAATCACCAGTTTTTGTCCCTTAACGCTTACTCCCTCCTGTTCGCAAGTAACCGTTAAGGCAGCTCCATCTCCGTCAGGGTCAATATCATTGGCAAGAACATCCACCTCGATAGGGTCACCAACTTTTCGTCCGCCTTCTTTCGCGCTAACCAAATCATCGGCAGCTTCAGGGGCTTGCAAGGGCGCATAGGGGTCTACTTGCACAGTTGCTATGGAGGTATCTTGCCCGCCTCGCCCATCGGTGATGGAGTATTGAATCCCATAGGAGTCAGCTTTCTTCGGGGTGGTGAGTACCACCGAGTTCTCCCGGGCTTTAGCATTAACGGTTTGCCCGGCGCTTTGCAGCGATTTGGCAATCAGGCTAATCCCGTCACCGTCCGGGTCGGTATCGTTAGCGGTCACCGCCACCGCGAGGGCGCGATTTGGTCTTACCCGTACCTTATCCGCATTTGCCTGGGGTTTCTGGTTCAAAGTGGATGCGGGGGCAATCCCTACTTGCACCCGCGCCATCCCCTGTTTACCGAAGCGGTCTTCCACAATATAGCTGAAAGTATCAGTTCCGATTTTTCCGGCAGTTGGCTGATAATTAAGCCAGCTAGAGCCGATATCAACTACTCCCATCTTGGGGGCATCGGCAATTCCCACCAAAGATACTGAATCTCCATCAGGGTCAATACTGGTCAGTTCCACCGGTATCCGGGTACTTTGCCCGGAAATAACCCTCCCGGTAAGTACCCGAGGTTCGGGAGCGGAATTATCCGAGGTATTTGCCGGTTTTATTTCTACACTTACCCGCGCACTTGCCTGGTTCTGGTTGGTATCTATCGCCGTATAGGTAGCCTCGTATTTACCAGGTTTTTTCGCTAGGAAACGCACCTGGTTTCCAGTAACGAAGAACTTTCCTGCGTCTGGCGGGGTGGTAGTGGTGATTGTCGGCGAGACTTTTAGAGTTAAACCTACCGGGGAACGGTCATTAGCCAGCACATCTACACTAGCTACATCTCCTACTCTCCCCTTGGCCCGATCAGGTTTTACAGTTGGAGGTGCTGAACGTGACTGGGTTTTTACCGGAATAACCGTAACTACCCCTTCGGCGCTTTCATGCCCATTTGATACCTGATATTTTAGGGTTTCTGCTTTGGTCAGTCCGCGCGGAGCAGTGATATTTAGCAGCGAATGATCCATTACAGTTGCTCTCAGCGGCGAGGACGCATCTACGGTCACTGATTGGGTAACCAGAACGTCTCCAGCCGGATCGGAATCGTTAGCCAGCACATCTGACAGCACCTGTCCCCCCACTGGCAACACTGCAATATCATCTTCTACCACCGGTTTTCCGCGTTTACCGGAGCTAGCCACATCCACTCGAATAACTCCGGTCGCGGTGGCTGGCCCGTCAGAGACCGTGTAGGTCAAGTAGTAGGTTCCCTCTTGTTCGGAGCGGAATGATAAAGTTCCGCCCGCCAAATCGGGGGTAATCTGCGGCCCGGTTTGTTCGATATTTACCCCTGCCAGGGTCAAGGGATCGCCATTGGCATCGGTATCATTTGCCAAGGGACGAATGGTAATGGTGGTTCCGGCTCTAGCGAACGCGATATCTCCGTTTGCTTCCGGAGGAACGTTTCCGGATGCACGTACATCTACCAGTATTCTTCCGGTTATTTCTTCTCGTCCATCAGAAACCAGAACTTTTAGTTCTTTCTTCCCTACCCCTTTGGCTTGATTGCGGATTACCAAGGTACCTTCTTGCCGATATTCGACTTGGTTATCCTGGGAAGAGGACGCACCAGTTAGAAACAGGGAATCTCCGTCAGGGTCACCGAACACCGGGAGGGCGTTGTACTCGATTTGTTTACCTGATTCAACTACTACGGTTGGTACTCGTTTCTGGGTCGGTGCACTGTTTTGAGGCTCCGGGGTAACCTTCACGGTTACATTGGCGGTATCTACCCCACCGCGTCCGTCTTTAGCCTGATAGGTGAAGTTTATAGTTCCGCTGGCATTAGCTGGCAGTTCAATCCGCAGAGCTGCCCCTCCGCGTACTGGCTTTACCTGGGCAGCCCCGGCTCCTCCAACTATTTCAGCAGTTAGTAAATCACCATCGGTATCAGAATCGTTTTCCAGTACCGGTAGCGTGGTTATTTTCCCTGGTCTAGCCCCGAACACATCATCGCGAGCCACCGGCGGAGTGTTTTCTTTTTGCCGATCTTTTTGCGCAATCTGTTCGGTCAGCTGGGGAGAATCTTCTCGCTGTTCTTCCTTCTTTAACATGGTAGAGATTTCGTCCCAGTTATCTACCAGTTCCATGTTTTTGTCAGCTAACCATACTGCCCCATCGGTAGTGTCATTGAGCACCACTAGGTCGCGGTTCTTGCGAAACACCGGGGTTTGCGCAGTTTTTAACCTCGCAATATCTTGCGTAGGTCGATAAACCTTTCCCGCGCATTCACGCACAAATTTGCCGCTTACCGACCAGGCTCCATAGATACATTCTGATTTCACCGCTGGTCTAGCTGGATTTCCCCCACTGGCACCCGAGGGAATATCACTGGTGTCACCGCTGTTGATATCAACTTTTATTAGTTTATCCTCGTTGGCGATAACCACATAGGGTTTTTGAGGACCAGATTCTTGTAGGTGCAGCTGCGAACCAGAAAGTTTGACCCTTTTCCCACTGGGTAGATAGAGAATTCCTTGCTGACTGTCGAGGGCGACTGCCTGCCTTCCCACCCCTGCCACTTCCAACTTGGCTCCCAGGGGCATCTGCGAGATTTTTATCCGTTCATCTTTGAAGAGTTTTCCCTCTTTAGTGACGGTTACCAGTTCTTTCGTGGTCGGTGAGGCTAGGAAGAATTCCCCGCTTTCTCCTCCTGCCAGTTGCGCTCCTCGCAGGGAACGCACCGTAGCGTTGGCGCGGTTACGCTCTTGGGTTAATATATCTTCTCCACTCCACAGCAGGCCGGATTCGGGATCTAAAATTGCCAGGTTAGCGCCAGATTGGGCAATTTGTTGCCCCTTAGCCAGGGAAGTGGAAGTTTCCAGCCGTACTTTCTTGGGGTCAATTTTTGTAGCCTCACTGGCAGCTTTGTTTTGAAAGTGAACGTTTTCTCCCGCTTGAGTAACGTCAAACTGTCCCGCTTTGGAACGTACCGCTCCATCCAGGGCACGCGCCGGAAAGTTTAAATGTCCCACCAGGTGTTGAGATTGATTGGTGACCCAGATTCCGCCATCATTTAAATCCACCTGCGCCCGGGTAATACCGGGGTGTTGCCAAGCCAGGTAAACAATTACCATGCTCAGGGCAGCTAGTGTGGCGATTGTAGCTTTTCGCAATCGTCCCCGGACTTTTAGATTTTTTTGTTTCTGGCGCTGAAGGGCGGAATATCCAGTAACTCCGGTGTTTTGTTGCAAGCCGCTACTGTTTACGAAACTGCCAGATTGTCCCCGACTAGAGCGCGAGGAACTGCCCATTCTCCCTTTTCTTCCCCGCACTCCAGTCACGACCCCGTCCTCTTCGCTAGCTCAAGGTTTCCCGTGACCGGCAGTAAAATGACGCACAGACCGGGAACTAATCAGCAGATGATTACTAAATAATGACTTTACTAAATCTGCCTACTCTTTCGCCTGTTTTAAAAGTTATCCACAGGTATGGTTTGCCAGACCTCTAGGGGATACTTCCGGTGCAGCTTAGGTTTTTCGTACACCTTAATCGCAGATAGATGCTCTGTCCTCCACTGGTTTGGAAAGTAACCAGGTATTGAGCTCCACTTTCGTTATTTACCGCTCTTTTCGGCAAAGTTACTTGCTGTCCCTCTGTCTGTTTGATCAGGGAATTCGCGGTTTCAACGCTGCCCACCAATTTGGCTGTCTCTGCCTGGTCTTTTCGGCTGAGGGCAGCCGCAATCGCCCGGCTTTGCTGCTCTATCTGCCCACTTGTGGCTTTATCGCGCTCGTGACTGCCAAGCCACGCATTAAGCGTTTTCGCTCCCCAAACAAGACAAAGCGCAATTGCAACTATTTCGAGGACAATAATCCCCTGCCACATAAGGCGCTTACCGGTAGTTTTTCTTGACATTTTTACCTGTCGGCATTCCTGTTTGCTGCGCATTTTCATAAGAACAAAGGAGTTAGCGACCATATGGAAACCAAACTACTGATAGCAACAGTTTCATATCCAACTTGGCGATAAACCCATCGTTGGCTATTGTTTCACAGCAATTTTCTCTCAGCAAACATCTCTGCTTTTTCAAGGTATCTCCTGGTCAGCAAGGAAATAAAGCTCGCATTTTCTGTCTACTAACGCCACTAATGCTGCCCTGTTTTAGCAGGAGAAGAGACTGTCGCGCGCCCTTTCTAGCCAAAACCACCCTCCCAGAACAGTTCCACCCTCCCAATATGCCTAAAACACCATTAAAACTCCCCTATACCCCTAACCGGGAGGGTGATTTTGTATTAGGAGGGCGTTTTGGTCGCAGTCTCACACAGCTTAGCAAGACTGCGGGCTGCGACTTTGATGCTTACGATCGCGCTCTGACGCAGCTGAGCAGCACGCCCTCGTAACTTAAAACCTAAACCGCTTAGTCAGGTCGCGTGATTCTATTCGGAAACGAAAAACCTCCCCTACCTCCTCTAATCTCCCCAGCAAACCCAATCGATTTACATACCCGAGGAAACCTCAGCGGTTGCGGGCTAACAAGCACCACCTTAAAATGAGAATGTGTTAAGAAAAAAGGGTTCCTCTATATTCCAGTTCTTCGCCACCCTCGCGACTCTCGCGGTGATTGCCGCTATCGGCTCAACTATCCCGGCTTCGGCACAGGGAATCACCACTTGGGATGACCTGGTAACTAAAGCCAACGCCCTCACTTCCGGGCAGCATGAGCTGACGGTCACCGGGAATCTTACGCTCAATGAACAGTCAAAACCATTGGTGGTTTCCGAGGGCGCAGAGCTGACCCTGAAGGGGGCGGGCACAGTTACCGGTATAAACACTCCAGCAGTGGAAGTGAAATCCGGTGGGAAACTGAACCTGGCGGGCCCGTCCTTCACCAAAACGCAGTTCACCATAAAGGGAGACCTAAACTTTAGCGCCGGTTCTATTCACGATTCCGACCCTGCCGGCCCGGTGATTTTCGTTAATGGCGGCAACTTCACCATGAGTGGCAAGGCTGACTTTTCCAATAACCTCACGCCAGAGAAAAAGGTAGCTTCCGCTGCCACTCCCGAAGGTGTCGATAGCGAAAAACTAGCCCCCATCACCGTCTACAACGGGACAGTATCACTCAAGGGAGGCACCATTAAAGGTAACCAAGGCCTCCTCAGAGGGGGGGCTCTGGGAATCTGGGGCAGTAAAGAAAAGCCTGCCTCCCTAAACATCAAGGATGGCGAAATAGCCGATAACCGGGTGGAGCATTCCAGATTTAACGGATATGGCGGCGCAATATTTACCGCATACACCAACGTAGGCATCTCCGGCGGAAGCATTCATGGCAACTCCACCGAGTACGGCGGCGCCATGGTTATGGAAAATGGCTCTCTGGACATTAGTAACGGCACTTTCCAAGGCAATAAGAGATCCGAATATGGCGGCGCAGGCGGAGCCCTCTTTCTAAATAAAATCAATACCAACATTTCTGGTGGCACTTTCAAAGGTAATCTCGGTAGCGACAAGGGCGGCGGTGCCATCAAGATTATTAATAGCGATTTGCATATTACCGGTGGAAACTTCACTGAAAATGAATGTTTGGCCTGGGGTGGCGCTATTAATGTTGTAGGTGGCACCGTAAAAATTGATGGCGGCTCCTTCACCGGAAATACTGCCGGCTCCTCCGGCGGGGCGATTAGCCTATCTGGGGGAACCAAGGAGGACAAGAACGGCGCTAAAACAGTTATCAATTCTGCTTATTTTGCTAATAATAAATCCTCGGGATTTTGGGGTGGTGGCGCTATTTACAACGACACTTTCTCTTCTTTGACCATTAACGATGCGCTGATCCGTAACAATTCCTTTAAGGACTGGATACCGGTTCAAGCTGGAGGTCGCCCCTACAGCATCCAAGGAGGTGGGGTCTGGAATTGTCCGACCGGACAAACGATTCTTAACGTTACCCACGGGAGTGCTATTTTCGACAACATCGCCCCCGATGGAGGAAAGAACAAAGAATTCAAGGGTGCAGGTGATGATTTCGTCAGCATCTCTGAACATAAATATGACGAGCCGGCTGTCACTGCCGGTAAACCGGTTTCTATCAGCCCCAGAATGTTGGGCGGAGGAAAAAGACTTTGGTATCAGGATGGCTCGATTTACGGTATCCATTCAAACTGGAAATCACCGCAGCGGCGACTACCGCGCTATATCAAGGGCGGCGAGAATGTTCAAATACCCTACAACCAGGAAATTAACGACAACAAGGCTTTCAAATCGGTTCCCAGTGCCGCTTCGAAGCAGCTCGCGGAAAAACTTGCCCGGGTAGTTATAGAAAATAACACCGCTACCGGTACTGGAATTAGTGGCGGAGGAATCGCCAATAACGGTTTACTTACTCTAGGTAGCCCCGATACCTGGAAACTTCAGGTCAAAAAATCTTGGGAGGGCGATAATGCGCAGCAGCGTCCTACGAAGATTAACCTTGACATTCTGGTTGGCGGTCTCCAAGTTGATCAGATAGAACTGAGCAAAGAAAACAACTGGACAGCTACGGTCGAAAACTTCCCCGATCCCGACACTCTGATTGATGCCAAGACCGGCAAGAAACTGCCAATCACTTTCAAAGAAAGCGGCGAAAATGGCAAACAGCTAGACGGCTACCAGCTAGCGGTAACCGATGAGTCCAAAGACGAAGCCACCAAAACCTACACAGTTTCAGTGGTGAATAAGCTGACCACTGAGGTGGAAGTAACCAAGAAATGGTCTAATCCCCACAAGACTTGTCCGGATGTGTCCCAAATTGAGGTAAAGCTACTGGCAAATGGGCAAGATACCGGCAAGAAACTGCTGTTAAATGCTGCTAACTCTTGGGAAGGTAAGTTCACCAACCTACCAAAGTATATTGACGGTAAACTCGCTGAATACACTGTTTCCGAGGTAGAGATTAAGGGATACCGCAGTGAAATAATGGGAGATGCCACCGGAGGGTTCTTGATTACTAACAAGTGCACGGTTCCACCCTCGGACACCACTCCTCCACCTCCATCACAAACCACTCCCCCTACCACTACTACCCCGCCTCCACCAGGAGATACTCCCCCACCTCCGAGTGTTAAGATTCCTCCGCTGCCCACTACCGGCTCTGAAATCAGCGCCGCCTTGGCGCTAGGGATTCTGGCTTTGGCTACCGGAGTAGTGCTGGTGTGCCGGCGCGTAGCCAAGAGATAAATAGAGACCCGAATACCGAAAGCCATTTTGGTCCGATTCCTCACCGGTAAAGACGCTAAGGTGGCTTTCGTAATCTAGCAAGCGCAGCGGCTACTTAAGGGGAAACCCCTAGGTAGCCGCTGCTTAGTTTTCTTCCCGGACAAAATTTAACCCTGCTGGTAGCTTGATTTGATTCCTACTCCCGCTATTAAAAGGCGACGAATGTTTCCTTACAGGCCCCTGTTTCGACACCCTAGGAGGTATCGCCTGGTATCACTGGGGTTGGTCAGATTTAGCCACCCTCACCGGCACATTAATCGCCCTGGTAGTAGTCTTAGCACCGCTCCTGCGAAGAATCCCGCCCCTACAAAAATCGGGCTACTAAGATTCTTATCATTCCCTCTACACGCGGGAGATACCAGACGCAACCTGTGCGGTCTCGGGGCGATAAAAGCGCTCGGGGGATCCCGGTGAGCCTTGCAAAAGTTGAGACAAGGACCGATTTGGAATTTATCTAGAGGGAAACGTATCCGATTAATAAGCTAATCATGGGTAATCTGTCCCCTCTCGCATCTTTTACCGCTCCGAGACAGACCGGCGCGGGGGATATATTTTATCCGAGTGGGCGCGGTGGGCATAAGAAATCGGGGAGGGACTCGATTTCTCCCCGATTTCTTGGGCGGGAGGAAAAATATATCCCCCGCGTAGACCAGAGATACGGAGCGCTTTTACCGCCTGCGCGCCCTCACCTCGCAACGAAATAATCTCGATAGCGCTGCACTCTCCAGGAAAAAATCGTCCTCTCCAAGCGGTTAAACGCTCCACAGTGTCGAGATAGGCATTGCCCAAAGCCCCGATCCCATCGGTAGGGATTCTTTTCCGGCATACAGCAGGATTCCACAACGAAACTTGTCACCAGCTAACTTTTGTAAGTGGCGCAATCCGGAAAAATCTTTGCCCTGCAAACTGACTGCCGCCTTGACCTCTACGGCTACCACTTCGCGACTGCGTGACTCCATAACCAAATCGACCTCTTTCCCGGTAGAGTCCCGGAAGTGGAACAAGTTAAAGGGGATCGCTGACCACTCTCGTTGTTTCAAAAGTTCAGTGGCTACGAAAGATTCCAGTAGCCCACCGGTAAAGGAACTGGAAATTTGCATTTCTAGAGACTTGGCATCTACACCTACCAGGCTGGTCGCCATGGCAGGATCTTGTAGGAAAACTTTTGGCTTCGAAATCACTCGCCGGGTTAGATTAGTACCCCAAGCTGGTAATACATCAATCAAGAACACGTCCTTTAAAGCATTTAGATACCCGGGAAGGCTCCGCTCTGGAATGTTCAGTTCCCTGCCAGCGTGCGCCGCGACAAATTCTGAGGATCCCTGCGAGGCAATTTTTCTCAGCAAGAGGCGCAGTCGATCTGGATACTGAATCCCATACAATTCGGTAGCATCCTTGGTTAATACCCGTTCCACATACGCTTGAACCCAGCGGTCACGCCGCCGAGGAGTAGCTTCGGCAATTTCGGGGAAGGAGGATTCGGTAACCAGGCTTAGATAGTCACTGCGTTCCAGGTTGGACGCTGGTAGTTGAGGGTGCGAATTCCAGGAATTTGCCGCAAAATCTTCTTTAAAACCCGCGCGTTCCCCCTGGCTGAAACCGCGTAAACGTAGAGTTTCCGCACGTCCCGCTAACGATTCCTCCGCTCCTTTCAGATTCATCAGGTTCGAAGAACCGGTGATAATGAAGCGTCCAGACCGACGATTTTCATCAACTGCTGCCTTGATTGCACGAAAAAGTGCTGGCACTCGTTGGATTTCGTCGATTGCCACGGTCCCTTCCGAGAACTGGCGCACAAAACCGTCAGGATCCGCCTGTGCGGCCTGTAAGGTCGCGGCATTATCCAAGTTGAGTAAGCGATGACTCCGATTTTGTAGCAGTTGAGTTACTAGGGTGCTCTTGCCCACCTGGCGTGCACCCGACACCGTCAGCACGGGAGTGTCACTTAAAATTTCTTCAGCTAACACTCTTGCATTTCGCGGAATCATATCGGCAACCACAAACCGATTTTAGCACTTCATTGAGATTTAGACGGAATTTCATTGCGGTTTTACAGTAGACCCGTTGCGGTTTTACAACTCTGTCGCTGCGGTTCTACAGTACTTCCATTGCGGTTTTGCAGTGTATCCGTTGCGGTTCCATAACAGACGCAAGCACCCCTTTCACCCTCCCCAGACAAAATCGCCCTCCCCAGACATAATCACCCTCCCCAGGCGGCTAATGCGCCTGTTAATCCGCCTCTAAACTTCACTCGGGAGGGCGATTTTACATCTGGAGGGCGATAACGCAACCCCCACACTACCGCTACCACCAGCACGGAAAGATTTGGAAAAGGCTACCCAACCCGGAAAGCCATGAGAAACAAAGCAAGAGCCTCTGACCTCAGAACAAAAACCCAGGTTGGCATCAACAGCGTACTTATCTGAAGTGGCGTGATGTCTGTGTTACGCGATTCTCGACCGGTAATAGGATTGAGCTCCCTGTCTACTCATTCCAAGCAGCCCGCCGATTGCTTGCCAGGTCATTCCGGCTTGCCGGGCTTTAGCTACCGCTTGAGTGAGTTCCATTTCGGCTTGTTCTTTACGGTCTCTAGCCACCTGGATATCCCGGAAGGCGTCAGCATCCCAGATTCCCTTCGCAGATTTCATGGTTTCTTCTGGGTCGGTTTGAGTGAACTTGGCGGCGTATTCTTCGTCAGTGAGTTTAGTGTCGGTAATCATGGGTGCTCCTTACTGAAAGAATTTGGTTCTAGCGGTCATGGCGTGAAAACAGTCTCCGTCTCGGTTGGTAAGAACCTCGATTATGTGTCCATCGGGGGCAGGACCCAAAAACAGGGTTACTCCCTCGTCAAGGTCGAGGATGCGCCAGGCGTTGCGTATAGCGTGGGTGATTTCGGCTTGCGTGTATCCATGTTTGAAAGCGCTTGCCTTAAACCTCATTAAGCAAGTTTACTTGACAAGCTTACGTGTGTCAAGAAATCTTGCTTGCGGTGATTTTATTGTCCCCACATGCCCTAAAGATTGGGCATAGGCGCCACATTTACCGCTAAATACCAGCTGTTATCACTTCAGGGGTAATCCCGTTATTGTAGCGCCGCCGATTCCCAGCAGACAACAGGCTCAAATGCGTATGTCCCCCTACAAGCTAGAGGGCAACTAGCGGCTCTACCCTGGGAGTCTCTTTACTACGAGCCTGGGCTAGCTCATAGGAGGTCTGCATATCCAGCCATAGGCGGGCATTGCCAATTCCCGCAAGCTCCAGGCGCAAAGCTAGGTTAGGAGTCAGCGCCGCTTTCCCATTCAAAACCCGCGAGAGCGTAACTCGAGATACCCCCAATTTTCGACTGGCATCACTAACTGAAACCCCAAGTTCCTTTAAGAAATCCTCCCGGATTACCGCCCCGGGATACACCGCATTTTCCATACTCATCCTCTCTAACCCTCCTCAGTGATAGTCAAGGTAATCAACAAGTTCTACATCTTCCCCTACGAATCGAAAAATCAACCGCCAGTTCCCACTAACTCGCAGCGACCAATAACCCGCAAGTGATCCAGTCAGTTTATGCGCACGGCAACCCGGAAAGGTCAGCAGCGGCGCTAAAATTTCACTCACAGTTTGGCAGTTTCCAAGAAAATCTAGAGGATAAATCAGTTTAGAGAGAAACAAACAATGCTCGTACCGCGCTCTTGTCCACCTTCGAACCAGCGGTCAGCGGAATGGCGGAAACCTGGCGGAAGTATACCGGAACCTGGTAGCGCGCCAACCGCTTATTTAGTTCTTGTTTCAGTTGTGTTTCACTGGTGTTTGCCCCATCCGCAAGTACCACGGCAGCAGCAGCAACTTCACCATAGATTGGGTCGGGAACTCCAACCACAGATGCATCTGCAATCACGTTTAGCCTACGCAGTTCTTCTTCCACATCGATACACCAGATTTTTTCACCACCGCGGTTAATCATGTCTTTCTTGCGGTCCATCAGGTATATATACCCCTGAGAATTGGCCCGCCCTACATCACCGGTGGCTAGCCAACCATCAGCAGTCAAGGCTTCAATTTCGATTTCGTCATAGCGCCTAGCAATGTTAGCTCCGCGCATTTTTATTTCGCCTACCTCGCCAACGGGCAACTCCGCCCCAGAATCATCACATATCTTCACTTCTAGTCCGGGGATGGGTAATCCCGAGGATCCTAAGTAAGGAGAGCCAGCCGCATCACAGGGAAACACGAAAGCAGGAGAGCAACTTTCGGTTAGCCCATACACCGTACGGAACTGCATTTGTGGCATCCATTCGTGTAATTCTTTAATTCGCGATACTGGCATATGGGCTGCGCCACATGCCATCTTCTGCACCGATGGAAGTTCGGGAAAACGATCACGCTCTTCTAACATCAACGCGAAAACCGTAGGAGAGGCATGCACAAAGCTAACCTCAGAAATGAAAATTTCCTTGACAAATGGTCTGCCTTCCATACGTTTCTGGATATGAATTGAACCTCCCAAATAAATAAATAGTCCAATGATGGCAATCATTCCGGTTACATGGTAGATGGGAACAGCGATAATAGTAGTGTCATCGCTGGTTAACTCAAGTACCCTTTCATAAGAACGTACAGCATGTACTGCGTTCATATTTGTCAGCAGCACACCTTTGGATAGGGATGTGGTTCCCGAAGTGAATAGCAGGATGGAGTCCTGCTCGATTCCCGGAAGTGGAACCTCTGCCAGCACTGTTTTCGGGTCTAACTCCCCCTTCTCACTATTCAAAGGTAACCCGCAAGCACAGGTGTTAGAGGAGGTGGTAACCACTGGCTTATCCTCAAACCAAGCAGCTTGCTCAGGATGACAAATGACTAAATCTAAGTTAGCCCGAGCCACCAAAGCATCTATTTCCGCCCGACGGAATTTACCAGGGAGCGGCACTATGATGGCGCCTAGCCGGTTGCTAGCGTAGAAAGAGGTAATAAAGTCAATTCCGTTGTCCAGCAATACCCCTACCCGGTTTCCGGGACCAATTTTGTATTCTGTATGCAAATAGACCGCGAACTGGTCGGTTAGCTGCTTGACTTCAGAGAAAGTGAAACGGTTACCGTCCTCAGCATAAATTGCCACCTTACTGGCGAACCGTTGCGCGGTATTTCCTAGAGTTTCATACAGTGAAGCAGGACCAGGTACATAGGTTTGAACCGTTCGCCCGTATACCTCGACTGGTTGCAAATCTTGCACCATTTCTTCTGGCCAAAGTGCTTGTCCGGAAATCATTTTTTACTCCTTATATTTTGCAGTTTAGATAGCAAAACAAGCGTGACCTCACTGCGATTAGATATTGCTAGCCCAAGGGGATTAGACTGTTCAAAATTCTTTAGTATGTCTGGCAGCGGCAAGTATTCGGCAGGTCATCCGCACCGACTCACGTAACGTCGGTTGAGCTTTTGCGAGAGCATCTTTTAGGCTACCCACCTCGCGAACTGTGGGGACAATGGCGGCAAAGCCATTTTCATGCAGCGACTCAACGTCACGCCCTAAATTACCGGTAAACGCAATAGTGGGAAGCCCCTGTTTGCGAGCAGCGAGCATAACCCCCCACGGAGTTTTACCGAACTTAGTCTGAAAGTCCATGGAGCCTTCACCGGTGAACACGAAGTCCGCACCCGCGATTTTTTCGCCGAGCTTCACGGTGTCTATCACGACTTCCACGCCGCGCTGCGGTTTTGCGCCCAGCAGTGCCATGAAGGCTGCGCCCAGACCGCCGGCTGCTCCGGCTCCGGGAATCTCGGATACGGCACGCCCGATTGCTGAGTCCAGCAGCTTGCCCCATTGGGCGAGGGCTGCGTCAAACACCTCAACCTCATTCGGTTGCACGCCCTTTTGGGGGCCGAAGACGGCGGTTGCGCCGCGTTCGCCGGTGAGTGGGTTGTCGACGTCGCACGCGAGCGTGATTTCTACATCTTGCCAGCGTTCGCTGATGTCGCTGGTGTCCAGGTTGGCGGCGTCCGCCAGGGCCAGTGCCCGGGTCTCAATTTCCTTGCCTGCGGCATTTGTGGCAACCGCGCCCAGGGCGTGCGCCATGCCCCAGCCGCCGTCATTGGTGGCTGATCCGCCCAAGCCAACTATCAGGCGGGCGGGAGAGAGGCCAAGTATGTGGTTGAGCAGCTGACCCACGCCCGCGGTATTTGCTTCGCGGGGGTTCAGCTCTTCTGTGGTGAGGTGTTCGATGCCGGCAGCCTCGGCGATTTCGACGACCGCCAGGCGTTCCGCCTCGATCCACCCGAAGTGCGCGGTTCTAGGGCGCTCTAGTGCATCACTAACTTCGACAGTACGCATTTCACCACCTAGCGCATCGACTAAGGATCGAGTGGTTCCCTCGCCACCATCAGCCATGGGAACCTCGATACATTCGGCATCAGGAAACACATCAAGAACTCCGGCCCTCATGGTGGCTGCGACAGTAGCTGCGGTCATGGTTCCCTTGAATGAATCTGGCGCAAGAATAAATTTCATTGCTTCTCCAATCTTTATCGCTGGTGGGGTAACCGGTAACTTTGGCTACCCCACCAGCGATTGTTCGTACCTAGACGTTATTACTCATCGGGAATGATTAGGCATCCTGATAGTGAGACTCCAAGACACCCTTAGGGATAAAGAGCTGGAGAAGCACCCCTAAGATTGCACATGCCGCCATGAAGAGGAAGGTGAAATTGTATCCAGCGGCGACCTCCCAGCCTCCCCCTAGAGCAATAAGCCATCCCATCAGCAGCGGTGCGAGACCCCCTCCAATGAACATTGCGGTAGTTATGAACCCGTTTGCGGTACCGTGAGCACCATCGGGGGCATTATCTGTTGCCGCAGCGTAGTACACCGGCCATACAGCGTTAGCTACTAGACCGAAGAAAAGTTGCAAGAAGATGTAGAACGCCATGCTACGCACAAAGTAGAAGCCTCCAACACCAACAGCCATCCAAATACCACATAACACAATTGTCGTGCGGCGTCCCAGATAATCAGACAGTGACGGCCAGAAAATCTGCCCCAAAGCACCTGTAATCGTAAATACGATTGAGTAGGCAGCTGCCCGAGAGAAATCGAGACCCATAATGTTGGCAAGATACAGTGGCAATACATAATTGATGCCCATGTAAACAATTTGCGTAAGCATAGTGGTTCCAGAAGTTAGCATCACAATACTATTGCGTAAGCACTTACCAACAGCACCTTCGGCATCTGCGTGGATTGCTTCCTGCTCCGGATCTATCGGAACAGTCATGCCATTAGCTTCGATTTCTTTGTAAGTAGCAACGATACGATCACGAGTAGAATACCAGTGCCAGAAAAGCATTACTGGTACTGACACGATTAGACCTATGAAGAATACATACATCCAGTTTTTATCGCCGAATGTCTTTAAAATCCAAGCTACAGCCAAACCAGAAAACAACGCTCCAATTGGGTAACCCGTGTGATGTACACCTAACGCGAATCCGCGACGTTCCTTTGGCCACCATTCTGTAGTGTTAGAAATACCAATAGGTTCGCCTGCACCTGCGCCCAGATTTACTCCGATACGCAGGGCAATAAATACAGTCAGACTATGTGCAATCGCTTTTATTCCAGTGAAGGCTGAAATAAGGTTATAGCCGATTACCAGAGGCACCTGGAAAGCTGCTCTCTTCCACCCTACACCGTGTTTGTCGCTCATACGCGAGGCAGCAATGGGCAATATTGCGAGTGAGAACATAATAATCGCAGTGATTGTTCCCCATTGTTCCGGACTCAGCTTGAAGTGGTGAGATATCACTGGACCAAGGCGAAGTATTACTTCGCGATCGAAAGCGTTAATAGCCCAAATAATCCAGGTTACGCCAAGGGCAACCCAAGATCCTTTCGGGATAAGGCTAAGAGGCGCAGAACCGCGGCTGATTCGATTATGTTTCATTTCTTCTCCTTATTTTCCAAACCGAGGAGTCTCGTAGCCTTTAATTCCAAGATCATCAATCACATACAAGGTTCCGCGCGCAGCACCGTCTTCGGGGAAACGGGGAAGCGGAGGACGCGCCATGGTGGTAACAAAAAGCCGATCTAAATTCGACCCACCAAATACTGGACAGGTAACCTTCTTTACCGGCATTTCAATTTGGCGTTCCAGTTTTCCATCGGGATCGTAACGATTCAGCTTTCCCGCATACACGTGTGCTTGCCAGACGAATCCTTCAGCATCAACAGTCATTCCATCGCACGCTCCCCCATCCGACTGATCTACGGTCGCAAACACTCGTCGGTTAGAAACGTCACCAGTTTCCAAATCGTAGTCGTACGCCCAGATGTCCCCGGTCCAGGTATCTGCAAAATAGAAGATTGATCCATCAGGTGACCAGCATGGACCATTCGAACAAATGATTCCTTCGTCAAGCACCCGTAGTTCTTTGCCCTCTTCATAGGAATACAGGCGACCAGTCGGGGCTTCTTCCATGGTATCCATCGATCCGAAAACAAAACGTCCGCGGAAATCTACCTTTCCATCGTTGAGTCGATTCTTTGGGTATTCAGGTTCTGGATCTGAAATTAATTCAGCTTTATCAGCCTCCAGATTGTACTTGTAAAGTCCAGTTTGAAGCGCTAGCAGAACCGACTTTCCATCTTGATACAACGCCATGGAACCAATTTTTTCTCGCACGTCCCAAACTCGTAGATTGCTAGTGTCTTCGTGGTGGCAGAACAACCTTCCATCTTGAGAATCAATCCACCACAGCTCTTGGTTTTTAACATCCCATATTGGGCCTTCACCCAGATTGGGTTTTAGATCTATCACCTTTGATATTTTCATTAGGAACTCCTTTATAATGCACGGAATACTGCTGCTACCCCTTGACCGCCACCAATGCACATGGTTACCATGCCAAATTCGGTGTTGGTGCGGCGCAGGTTGTAAAGGGTACGAAGTGTCAAAATAGCGCCAGTTGCTCCCACCGGGTGCCCCAATGCAATCGCGCCACCCAGCGGATTAGTCTTATCCATATCCAAATCCTGGTCACGGATTACTGCCAAAGCTTGAGCAGCGAAAGCTTCGTTGAGTTCAATCCAATCAATGTCGGAAAGAGTTAGTCCGGCCTTCTCTAGAGCGCGGGGAATCGCTAACGATGGAGCAAAACCCATAATTTCGGGAGACAAACCTGCCTTTGCAAAACTAACCAGCTCACCAATCGGCTTTAAACCTTCCGCCTTTGCAATAGATTCAGTGGTCATCACCAACATGGCAGCAGCATCGTTAATGCCGGAGGAATTACCGGCGGTAACGGATCCACCTTTGCGGAAAGCAGGACGTAGTTTGGCCAACTTCTCCTCGTTGGAGGTGGGTCGCAAATGCTCATCGGTGTTAAACACACGCTCCGACTTACGTTCCTTAACTGTGATGTCCACGATTTCATCTTGGAACATGCCGTCAGCTTGAGCTTTTGCGGCTAACCTTTGTGAACGTGCTGCAAAAGCATCTTGATCCGTGCGGGAAATATCGAATTTATCCGCCACATTTTCTGCGGTAACTCCCATCGGGTAACCACCAAAAGGATCGGTTACTAGCGACATGGTTCCATCAACCAAGGTATGGTTTCCAGTGCGCCAGCCGTTACGCGCCTGAAAATCCATAAAGGGCTGGTTCGACATATTTTCAGAACCACCTGCAACTACAAATTTCGAATCTCCAGCACGCAGTTCAAGCGCTGCAGATTGAACTGCCTGCAACCCCGATCCACATAACCTATTTACTGTAAAAGCAGTGGACTCTTTGCGAACTCCCGCCTCTAAGGAAATTCGGCGTGCCAAGAAGGCATCGCCGCCTACTTGTCCCACGCAGCCAACTACTACTTCATCAATTGCATCCATGGGAACGCCAGAACGTTCCACCGCCGCTTTCATCGCGGTTGCCCCCATGACGTGATTAGGCGTAGTGGACAGGGAACCAGCAAATGTACCGATTGCAGTCCTTGCGCCCTCAATAATGACTATTTTTTCCAATTGTTTACCTTTCTTAATAGAACCGCTCCCGCCTTCGCGGAATCCAGTGTTTTACTTAACGCGTCGTATGTATAAGCGCCGCTGCTTGGCGAGCAGCGTCATTGTCATCAACCTCGAGAATCTTCCAGCCTTCGGTGGTTAGTTGCACCATGTAATGTTCAGAAGCCAAGTAGACTTCTTGCCCTTTATCTAGGGCGGCAGCACCGTAGAAAGTTAATTGATCCACTTCATCTACCCACTTGGGATGTTTCGAATCGGCAATCATCAGGAAGCAGATTCGTTTCGCACCGTCCACAATGTCCATGAAGCCACCGCAGCCGATGGCTTTGCCACCGAAAGCCGAAACGTTAATATTGCCTTTACCATCTACTTGCCCCACACCCATGTAGGTGATGTCCACGCCGCCACCGTTGTAAAAATCGAACTGTTGCGGATGGCTGATAATAGCTGCCGGATGAATTGCACACCCAAAGTCCACTCCCCCTAGCGGGACACCTCCGTATGTGCCGGACTCCACCGTTAAGGTAACTTTGGCGAGCTTACCGCTCACCGCGAGCGCCCGACCTATGGAGTCACCAGGGAGACCGGTACCCAGATTAATAATGTCTCCGTCGCGTACCAGCTTTGCGCCCCTCTCCCCAATGCGTACCCGAACTGGTTCCACCTCGTGGGCAAGGATGGACTTTGCAAGTTCCTCAGAGGAGGCATACCCCGTGATCAAATCCATATTTACCTCAATCGCGGAGTTAGTTTGCTTGTGGTATTTCGCTGGATCGGAAGTCACCATAACGTAATCCACCAGCACACCGGGAACATTCACCAGACGAGCCGGAATGTCACCACGCTCTACAATCTGCTTCACCTGGGCAATTACGATTCCGCCATTATTATGAACAGATTGCGCGATTGCCAGTGAATCCAGAATTGTCACGTCGTCTTCTTGCGATATGTTTCCATCTGGATCTATCTTCGTTCCCCGTATAATCGCCACGTCAATCGGGAAAGACTTGTAGAACAGATATTCCTTACCATCTATTTCCACCAGTTCCACATACTCGTCAGGAGCTGTGACTGCACGGGCAGAATCGTTAATTCGCCCCCCATCCAGCCGTGGATCAATGAAAGTACCTAATCCCACAGTAGAAAGCTGGCCCGGCCTACCGGCTGCTATCGTACGATACAGCGTGGATATTTGACCTTGAGGTAAGCAAATAGCTTCTACCTCGTCTTCACCCAAGAGGTTTGCCATAGGCGGGTTTAGTCCCCAGTGTGGACCCACTACGCGTTTTAGTAATTTTGGGTGTGCCAGGCGAGCTAGCCCATCCACTCGGTTCGACTGCCCAGCTGCATGTACGAATGTCAAATTATTCGGGGTACCTTTTTCTAAGAATGACTGTTCGATATGCGCATAGATTTCATCAGCTACGCTCATCATGGTGAAACCATCGGCAGCTACAGTAGCCCCGTTCGGAATCAGTGATGCTACTTCTTCGGGCGTCACTTGTTTAAAGCTCATAGCTTGTATCCCCCTCCGATGCGAATGGTTTCACCGGTCAGGTAGGAGGCATCGTCAGATACCAGGAACGCAACCAGATTGGCTACATCCTCTGGTTTTCCGGCACGCTTGAGGGACACCTTTGCGACTTGCTCTTCATAGAGGTTCTCGAATCCAGCACGTGAAGGAATTTCCTTAAGCTTGCAGGTCATATCCGTTTCAATAAAGCCAGGGGCAATTGCATTGGCGGTCACATTCTTGAACCCCAGCTCCTTGGATATAGAGCGGGTTAGGGAGACAACTCCACCTTTTGCTGCAGCATAGTTAGTTTGCCCCACGTTTCCTTGCCAAGATTCGGAGGCCACGTTACAAATGCGCCCATACTGGTTTTCACGCATATGGGCTCCTACCTTGCGACACAAGTAGAAAACGGCAGAAAGATCTACTGCGAGCACCACATCCCACATGTCATCGGTCATCTTATGAAGCATGCCGTCACGGTTGATTCCGGCGTTATTTACCAGGATGTCAATCTTGCCCAGTTCAGCAATCACCTGCTCTATGGCAGCATCCACAGCTTCACGATCGGCAACATTCAAGGCAATGGATCGTGACTTGCCTCCACACTGTTCAGCCACCACCTTGGCAGCCTCGCCATTAATATCTACAACAACCACGGTGGCGCCGCGCTGCGCAAGTTTTAGCGCGATGCCTTTACCAATCCCCTGCGAGGCTCCGGTTACTACCGCAACCCTGCCGTTTAGCGATATCGAATCCATTATTCTTATACCTTTCATTAGATTAAATAGGTTGACAGCGGCAAGAATTGCCGATATGTAGTTCATATGGACATACGATGTCCGTTTGCTTGACCCGCTCGTTACGCATCAGGTTTTCTAGCTGCACCACAGCTTGATCCGCCATCGCACGAATTGGTTGCACGATAGTGGTAAGTGAAAATCCTGGCCATACCGCTGGAGTAACACCATCAAAACCTCCCACAGCGACGTCGTCAGGAACGCTAATACCATGAGCGTTAAAATCCTCTATTATCCCAAAAGCAATGGCATCTGAGCCACACAGAATTGCCTCTGGTAACCCACGTTTTAGCGAACGAAAATGTTTTGCGGCGTTATACCCGCCCCCAGTTCCCAGATCGGTACGCACAATCCACTCGGTAGGGGTGGACAATCCGCTTTCGATTAGACCTTCAAGATACCCAACGTGACGCTCGTTTGAAGCCGAAGATCTCCGGGGACCAATAGCCAGCGCTATCTTCTTATATCCGTGGCTCACCATATGTAGAGCCATATCTTTTGCCGCGTTCTTGTTATCTATTCCCACAAAAGCTGCACGTACTGTTGGCATTTTGCGTGATACCTGTACATAAGGCAGGTTTGCATTGCGCAATAGGCGAGCTACCGAAGCATCGCCGTCTTGTGTTGCGGTAAGAATGATTCCATTAACTCCATGCTGAGTCATTGTTTGCACGGTCGAGAGCAAATCTTTAGGACGGTCGCCGGTATGAGCTAACAGCGTGTTTAGATTATGTGACCGAGCGACCTCTGCTACAGCAACGCCTAGCTCCTGGTAAAACGGGTTGGAAAGATCCGCAAGTACCAAACCTACCAACGAGGGGATAGTGTGCATATTTGTAGCACGTTCTGGTACTTCTATACCGTAAGCACGTGCCAATTCGATTATTGACCGCCGGGTTTCATCAGAGATTCCTGGCTTCCCATTTAATGCATAGGAGACCGCTGCCTTCGACACTCCCAACACCTGGGCGATATCAGATGCCGATCCGCGGGTAGCCCTACTACGGTTCTCATTAACCCTCATGCATTTCTCCTTGTAACGCCCAAGGCTCGCTTCTTTGCTGAGACCCTTTTGGACGCTTATGCTCATAATCACATCAAGCCTAGGAGTTAAGCAACGTTAAGTTGTAGGGTTTATTTTTTACGTTTCTCCTGTTTAACCCAAGTGTTACCGCGTAGGAGACCGAAGCTTTTTAAAAACGAGCAATAATCACCAACACCGGTAAGCTACGATTTGCCCCAAACAATCTTCAAAAATGAACATTCTCCGATGGTGATATAAGCAGCACGACCTTGACGCGTTCTAAGTCACTATGAGTGATTATCGCTATCCGCCGCTCTTATGCATATGAATCATTCTTGCTGCGCTACCTTTCCCACTCGACTGAATAATGAGAAATGGCTAGGGAGCAATCACGGGAACCCAGCAAGACACTTCCGCTTTCTCAGCTAGCTGATATTTTTAGAACATGAGTGAACAAAATATACTATCTGCCGAGAATGCTAGAAAAAAGTTCATAGGCAACACCTATAGACCCATGGGAAAAAAGGCCTCCGTTCGCTCGGGTGGTGAAAATGCCTGCCGAATTGTAAAGACTCGCAACCAAATCCTAGCTGCGCGACAATAACCATTCTCGCCTGGAGCCGACTATCGGGCTCGAACCGATGACCTGCTGTTTACAAGACAGCTGCTCTACCAACTGAGCTAAGTCGGCCTAGGAAGCGCTGCAACCAGCACCACCCTCGCGCCTTCGAAAAGGCACGTCCTTTAGTTTGCCATGACTTCCGTAGATGACCAAAACCGCAGCTAAATCCCGGCTTGGAAACCTACGGAAACCACAGGTATAACGGCTATTTACCCAACAGCGCCCCTTCATTCAAAGAACCATCATTATTGAAGGGCTTTTCAACCAATTTGCCATTGGAAGCAAACATCGGGGTTCCCACCTGTTTAGTTTGTTTTCCGGCGGCGTCAGCCCACTGCTGTTGCCAGCCGATTAGTCGCTTAGATTCAGTATCGGCAGCAAAGGTGGCTATCACTTCATCTTTGATTCCCAGTTGCTTAGCAATTTCTTTGATTTTCGCCAAAGATTGCCCGGCATCAGCCATAATTGTGTTTTGACCTTGGTCTTTCCAGCCTTGCTCCTCGCCTTTAGCAAACATGGTTTCCCAGGCAACTGCCATTAGCTTTTCATGGAAATCCAACAGTTTATCGGGCTGCTCGGCACCAACCTGCATCGCCGCCTCTCCCGCAATCACTGTCCAAGGAATCGCGTGAGTAACCACTGTATGTAAAACCAGATTGGTTTTCCCATCTTTAGCCAGTTTCAAAATTTCTTTACCGTTTTGCTTTTCTACATTTAAGCAGGCCGGGCAAGCATAGGAGTACCACATTTCAACCGTGGGCACGCCTGTCTTTGCCTTATACACACCCTTATCACTAACTAAAATCCCTTGGGCAGCCTCAACTGCTTCTTTACCCGACAGGGCAGCTATTTTTTCTGGACTCTGACCGGAAATGACTGCGCCGCTACCGTTCTGCGCTTCTGCCGCTTGGTTATTTCCGCTCTGTGCAATCAGGTATCCGGCGAGGGCGACCGCCGCCACTACTACTAGCACCACCAGCGCAATCAGTGCGCGTTTCATTGTCTGTTTGCGCCGCGCGGCTTCGCGTTGCGCCTCTACTTGTTTCCAGAGCTTTTCTTGCCGGGCTTTCTGGTTCTGAGCCGAATTTTTAGCTTTTCCAGCTTGGATTTTTCCTTTTTTCTGTGTCATCGTTTTCTCCGCAAATTTCCTGGTTTATTGTTTCAAGCATAGACGAGGACGCGCCCTCCTCCCAGCCAAGTGATGCCACTAGGCTTATCTGGGTATCCGCTCGCCCCACTCCTCGCTTACCAGTTTCCATTTACCACCATATATTGCGCCGTGGCTGCCGCCCCTACCGTTACTAATAGCCAAAACACGCGGCTAACCGGGCCGCTAAACATTCGCATAGCACTGCCGAAGCCTACCCTAAACGCCCGCGAACACAGCGCTACGATTGCCGTGAACAGGGAATACGTTAAATATAACCAGAGGTGCTGCACCTCGGGCATCTCCCGTATTCCCGCCGGTAGCAGCGAGTTGGCAACCTCGATAAGTGGCTGACACCCATATTCTCCTATCAAGGTCACTCCCACTCCCACCATGATAGTAGTTAGCGCTGCCCCTATTAGGGGAGTGAGGACGGGTTGGGATTTAAGGGCTGCTCGCGGGGGTTTAAGCAACCCGGAAACTAATTGCGCATCACGCAAACGCGCCCTGAACACTCCAAATAGGCAGAAAACTCCTACTGCGACCATCATAATCGCGGCATAAACATAGGAGTTTAAGTCTCTGACCAAGGAGTTTGGGTTCAAAGCTACTGCCCCTGCCCCCAGGCATAATGCCAACATCAACAGCACACAGGACAACCACGCCAGGGGCAATTTGTGGGGGATATAACGGGGTTGCCACTCGGCTGAACCAGAAAGATTCCCGGCTTCGCTTTGGCTGTCCCCAATAGTGCGTAAATGCGAATCTTGACCTTGAGCCCTAAAATCGGTACCTAGACCTGCCCCTATAGGTTTTAGCTGCTCGCCCTCGTTCCTTCCCCGTAATTGTCCCCCACTATTGGCAGGCGGAGCAGGATAGTCCCCATTATTTTCATCTAACAAAGCTGCGGTTGTAGCGAGAGCCACCCCATTTACCGGTTGATTATTCCGCGGAGCGTAACTGGGGGGAAGTACGCTTTGCCTGCCTGCCACCGCTGCGCCACCGCCAGGAGCACTAAGCGCAGTCGCCGCCTCCTCCCCAAGGAGCTCCTCCCCAAGGAGAGCCGCGTTGTTAGCAAAACCGGAATCGTTGCTATCTAGCACCACCGAATCCGGGGAGGTAACTGGCAGATAGGACGTAGGGTTTTCCCCTTCACTAACCGCTTCAAAAGCCGCTATTAGTTGCTGCGGGCAAGGACGAAGCGCGGGATCTACTTGAAAACCGGCAGCAAACACGGTCGCTAGCTGCCCCGGAATCCCCGACAAATCTGGGCTACCCGCACCGATTCGCCCTAGGACTGCTTCAATAGGTCCAGACCCGAAAGGAGGATGCCCACTTGCGCAATAGAGCAACACGCATAACCATGCCCACCAGTCATCTTGCTCCTGGGCATTTTCACCGTGAATCAGCTGTGGAGAAATATATCCCGGAGTCCCGGTAACCAAACCGGTAGCGGTTAGCCGTTCTTCACCAACAGTTTGGGAGATTCCGAAATCGATAAGCACCGGTCCTTGTGCCGCAATCATAATATTTGCCGGCTTTATATCCCGGTGCAAAACCCCGGCACTGTGCAGTTCCCGTAAAATCCGTGCCAACCATTTTGCCAAGTCAATCAAATCCGGTAAGTCCCAAGTACCATGCTTAATTACGTCCTCGGCCAGAGTTACCCCTTTAATCAGCTCCATTGCCACATAGGGCGTATCGCCATCGATATTTACTTCAATAACTTTTGCCACTCCGGAGGAGCTGACCCGGTTAATCGCGTCTGCTTCCCGCTCCAGGCGTTTTCTGGCAGTGGGATCATTAGCTATCTGCGGATGCAGGAACTTTAAAGCAACCAGGCGACCATCGGCAGATTGGGCTTTATAGACCGAAGCCATTCCCCCTGCCCCCAGGGTTTCAAGAACCTGGTATCCGCCTATTTGCTGCTCGACCACGCTTTCCCCACCTGTTTCGTAATGTTCCTAAATCGAGTTTAGCTAACCACGTTCGCACTTACCCAACCACTTGTGAAACAATTGTCCGGTGTTAGGTAAGAGGAGGAAATATGCCAGGTAAACAAAAACTGCGAGTCACTACCTCGGGAACCTCTTCTTTTTATTCTCTGATTCCCTCTCTGCCCTGGTCACTACCATTAAAGGACTGGCCTAACGACTTATTGGCTGCGCTTCCACGCGGTATTTCTCGTCACGTGGTGCGTTTCATTAAGGCTGGCGGGGCGATTTTCGCGGTAAAAGAGATACCGGAAGAGGACGCGCTTCACGAATACCAGATGTTGCGGGAGCTGCACCAAAAAGAACTCCCTTCCGTTAGTGTTGCCGCCGTGGTTGCCGGGAGGGTTGAGGAGAATGGCGAAGAGCTTTCCGCCGCCTTAATCACCCATCACCTGCAATACTCTCTCCCCTACCGGGTATTATTATCGAAGCATTTATCTAGGGATAACTTGGAACGGGTTCTGGATTCTCTAGTAGTTTTGCTGGTACGTCTCCATTTGAATGGTTTTTATTGGGGGGACGTATCTTTGTCTAACACTTTGTTCCGTCGGGACGCGGGTATCTATGCCGCTTACCTGGTAGACGCGGAAACGGGACGCTTTTACGATAATCTGTCCGACCGGTCTCGCGAATACGATGTTTCCTTGGGTGCAATGAATATCATCGGAGAATTGATGGATTTGCAGGCCGGGGGTCTGGTAAACGCCGATATTGACGTTACCGCAATCGGCGATTATCTAGAGCAGCGCTACCAGGATTTATGGAATGATTTAACCGGTTCTGAGCGTATTCCCGCCGATGAGATTTGGCGGGTTGGGGCGAGGGCGGAAAGACTTGGGCAGCTGGGTTTCGATATCGGTCAGGTTGATATTGAATCTGACGAGGACGGCGATTTTCTTCGTTTCCAACCCCGCGTGGTCGAGGCGGGGCATTTTCAGCGTCGCGTAAAAGATTTAACTGGTTTGGAAGTTCAAGAGGAACAGGCAAAACGCATTTATACCGACATTTTGACTTATCAGCGTCGCAAAAAACTTGAGAAAACCCCGCTGCGTCTGGTGGCGAACACCTGGATGGATCGGATTTATCTGCCCACTATCAGCGCGATTCCCGATGATTTGCAAGCAAAACTTCAGCCTGCCCAGATTTTCCACGAAGTGTTAGAACATCGCTGGTTTATGTCAGAAAAAGCTGGACATCATGTCCATACCCGCAAAGCCGTCAAAGATTATATTCGCACCCAACTAGCGGCACGTCCTGATGAACAGGTGGTGCTACCTATGCCACTGACGGCACCTGTGGATTCGGCCGGGTTCATGGATTCTGAATAAGAACCCAAAGGCGCTAGCTACCTTAATGCCGTCCGTGCCGCCGTCCCACTACTACCAGACCGCCTTCTGGGAGCAGACGGTCTGGGGACATGGATTCCGAAACTGCCGATAGTGAAATCGTGAACATCACCGGTTTACGGCTAGTTAGCTCAATCCGTCCCCCATCCGCTTCTATCAGGTCTTTTGCGAGCGCCAGACCGATTCCGCTAGAGCCATGACCGCTAACTCCCCGCCGGAAAATATCGGGAGCTATTTCTTCGCTCACGCCCTCGCCCTCGTCAGTAACTTCTACGAAAATCGAGCGTTTTGACACTCCTTTGCGGGTCGAAACCGTAACTGTACCTGCCCCATATTTGAGGGAGTTTTCTACTAATGTGGCTATCGCTTGCGAAAGTGAGGAGGGCGTGGCTAGGGGTAAGCGGTCACTCACCTGGTTAATAAACAGAATTTCGCGTCCTTTTGCCGCGAATTGACCTGCCCATTCGTCCTTTTGCTGACGGAAAATTTCCTCTATTTTTACGGCTTGAGTATTGCCATGGGTAGCTTGTCGGGCACGTTCTTTCAAGTCCCCAACTACTTGAGTTATCCGTTCTATTTGCTCTAGACAGGCTTCGGCTTCGTGTTTTACTTCCTCATTGTCGGTTAAATACTCGATTTCTTCAATCCGCATTGACAGCGCGGTTAGCGGGGTACGCAGCTGGTGGGTGACATCGGAAGCGAACTGACGTTCTTTCGCGATTCTGCCGATAATGCGTTCTCCTGAGCGGGAAAGCTCCTCACTAACCAGGTCAATTTCTTCAATCCCTGTGGGTTCAATCCGGGCTTGAACTGCCCCTGAGCCTACTTGTTCTGCCTGTGCAGACAGATAGATTAGGGGCGCTGCCAAGCGTCTAGAGCCGCGGAATGCAAAAGCAGTACCCGCGCCGAGCGCCACTGCTGCGCAGATTAGAACTGCACAGACGGCTCCGATGGAGGACCAGATTACTGGAACAGCGGAGGAGCGGATAGTGATATACAGACCGCCTGCACTGCGGGTATGGGATTGTAGTTTCCACCTGTTAGCGATAGCACCAGAATCATATATTCGTTTTTCTCGCTGGTCAATGGTGATTTGGGATTCGGGAACGTTTACCTTTTGCCATTGGGATACCGCTTGGCGCATCCTCTCTAGGTCATGCACCCCAATCTGGTCGAGATAACGCGACAACGTAGCGACCTGACCGTTTTGAGCACTTTGAGCCGACTGCCACACATAGGAGGGAGCCAATACCGCCAGGGGAAGCCCGAGCAGAGTCAGGGATACCAGGACGGATTGGAAAACCATTAGCAACGCGCGGCGGCGCATCGCTGGCTACTTTCGTTCAGTCTCGAAACGGAAACCCATCCCTCGCACCGTGGAAATGTAATAGGGATAGGCGGCATCGTCGCCAAGTTTGCGCCGCAACCAGGATATATGCATATCTAGGGTCTTGGTAGAGCCAGCGGGATCTGAGCCCCACACCTCTTGCATAATTACTTGGCGGGAAACCACGTTACCAGCTTCTTTAATCAATATCCGCAGTAAATCGAATTCTTTAGCGGTCAGCTGCAATTCTCGCCCATCTTGGAAAGCTCGATGAGCAGAGACATCAATTTTTATGTCTTGTGCTTCGAGGGTGTCATCTTGAAAGTCACTACCGGCACGGCGCAAAAGGGCGCGCACCCGGGCTAACAGTTCCGCTAGGCGGAAAGGCTTGGTTACATAGTCGTCTGCTCCCGCGTCTAGCCCGACTACCATATCGACCTCATCGGTGCGCGCGGTGAGCACCAGAATCGGCAGAGATGACCCTTGGGAACGAATCTCCCGAGCTACGTCTAGACCGTCAATATCCGGTAACCCTAGGTCTAAAACCACTAAATCAGCACCGATAATGTCGCCGAGAGCTCCCCTACCGGTACCGTGGGAACGCACTTCATATCCCTCACGCCCTAGGGCGCGCGCCAATGGTTCGGAGATTGCGGGATCATCTTCAACAAGTAAAACTGTAGTCATATTTCCATGGTAATCTAAACAATTCTTTAGCGCTAGCGGCTCAGATTTATATTAGCTTTACTATTCCTTTGCCACCGTTGGAAGTATCTCTAAGATAGTACGACGAATCAAAGGTTTGGAAGCACCATCAGTTTTACCGCGAGTAAGCTGCCAAGCTTCCACTTCCCCCAATCCCTGCAAGTCGGCAGTCTCTGCCTGTTTGACTGTAAACAGTCCCTCTCTGTCCAGTTCGCGAAGCTGGTTCGCCGAGGTAGCATCCATTAAGATTTGCCCGCGAGGAGCAATATCAACCAGGCGCGAAGCCAGATTAACTGGGGGACCAAAAATATCTCCAGAACGCGAAACCACCCGCCCATGCACCAGGGAAGCACGCACCGGCAAAATCTCGGGGCGAGAGTTCAAGAAATCAACCATGGCACACACAATATCGGCGGCAACTAGCAAATCGTCAGCGACAAACAGGACGGCATCCCCTAAGGTCTTGACCACTCGTCCTCCCCGAGTGGTTATCACGTCCCGACAAGCCATTTCAAAACTTTGCACTAAATCCGCGAGCGCCGCTCCGCTCATAGTTGAGGAGCGACGTGTATAGGCAACCATATCCACGAATCCCATGCAACGATCGAGAGGATAGGAATCAGATACCGCGGCTTTCGCGTCGCGCATTTCAACTTCTCGGTTGGTGTTGAGCAAAAGGTATGCCATTTGCCGGCGCCAGGCATATCCCAGTTGGGATTGCAGCAGCTCTATATATTGGTCAATCTCGTCCAAGACGACTAAACGGGCAGAGGTATCGTCCAGTTGCATTCGTTCCTGAAAGTCAGCCACGATTGCTTCTAGTTGCCACAACACCAGGCGATCGGCCATATATGATTGGGCGCGTAGCAGAGAAGTTACCGTATTGCGGGCGAGTGCCCCCTCCCCGACTTCTTGATTCCATTCTTTAATTGCTTGCGCATCTTGCTCGGTGAACATATAGGTGTCGGGGTCAGCTTTAGGGAAACCGCAGGAAGTCCAAAATCGATCAACTACTTCAATTTCTACCCCTAATTGTTCTGCCATTTCCCGCATGGTCATAGTGGGTGCACCCCCTATAAGTTTCCATACCGGACGCATCACGGTATTTCGCGCGAGGTGGGCAGCTGACATGAAATCACTCACTCTTCAACCTTAAGGTGAACGACCTCACTTTTCCTAACAGACGCGGTATTTCGGTAACTTTATTTGAAAGTCTTTTCTGTGTTCCGTAGTTTTTCTGACGTTTCGGTCTTCGTAGTGGGAGAATTTGTTTTATTTTCGGGACTTTTCCTGTGCTTTTGCTTTTGCCGCTCAGAGGAGGCTTGCTTTTTTGTTTCCGTCTTTTCCCTCCCGATTCACCCACTCTCCCTCCCGATTCACCCACTCTCCCTCCGGGTTCACCCTCACTCGCTCCCTAGCACCCCCTCTCTCCTTCTCCTATGCCTCTCCCTGCACGCGCCATCTTCTTATGATAGAGAGTATGACTGATCGACTTCTTTTAGCCTCTGCGTCCTCGGCGCGCGTAAAAGTCCTGACTGGGGCGGGGATTTCCCCTTTGGTTTGGGCGGCCGATATTGACGAGGACGCAGTGCGCGCCCGACTGGGTGATGCTGCCCCTTCACAGGTGGTTACGGCATTGGCGCACTCGAAAGCCCATAAAATAGCAGATTTATTAACTGTCACCAGTATTTCTGACTTGGGATCTTTACCGGCTGAGACTACGACCCGGCAAGCGATTTCCCGCATTTCAGTCGGAGACCGCCTGGTGGTGATGGGGTGTGACTCGATGTTGTTGCTGAACGGGCAACTGCGGGGTAAACCCCATACTTTTGAGCGCGCCCTCTCCCAAATCAGGGAGCTTTCTGGAGCTTGCCCAATACTGTTTACCGGTCACTGCACACTTTCTTTACTTCGCACTGAAAACGGCTTTAGCTTTGATAAAGAGGCTGAGGGACATTCTGAAGCGACCCTTTACTTTAGCGAAATTTCCCAGGACGAGGCGCGAGCCTATGCTGAAAGTGAAGAGCCTTTGGAGGTGGCAGGAGGATTCACCATTGATGGCTTAGGGGGAGCGTTTATTGATTCAATTAAAGGTGACCCTCACGGTATCATTGGTATTTCTTTGCCATTAACTCGTAAACTATTAAACGAACTTGGGATTTTTTGGCCAAATTTATGGTAAAAGCTACCATTCAAAGCCCAAAGGATAAGGTTAAGTTATGAATGAACGAAAAGCACGCGGAGTAGGGCTCGCTACCGTCAGCGAAAACGGGCAAACCTTGGATGTATGGTATCCGCGTCCTTATCTAGGCGAGGAACCTCAACCTATCGATGATGATTTAATAGCTAAACTCAGCCAAATTGAGGGGCGTGATGAGGGGCGAGGCGTCAGCCGTACCGTCACCGTGGTAACTATTGATTTGGATGAGTCTGCCCGTTCTACTGCCGATGCTTATCTGCGTCTGCACTTACTGTCGCATCGTTTAGCGAAACCGAACACCATCAACCTAGATGGTATTTTTGCTCGTCTGCCAACGGTGGCGTGGACTACGGAAGGCCCTTGCTCGATTGAAGACTTTGAGGAAACCCGGATGCGTATGCGTTTGCAGTACGGACATCCTATTCACTTACTCAGCGTGGATAAGTTTCCACCGATGGTGAACTATATTATTCCCTCGGGGGTACGTATTGCCGATGGCGCGAAAGTCCGTTTAGGTGCATATTTGGCACCGGGCACTACGGTTATGCATGCCGGGTTTGTGAATTTTAATGCCGGCACTTTGGGGGCTTGCCTAATTGAGGGTCGGGTTGCTCAGGGAGTTGTCATTGGTGATGGCTCCGACATAGGTGGCGGAGCCGCTACTGAAACCACTATTCCTGGTGAAAGTGGTAAACAGATTTCCTTAGGTAAACGGTGTTTGTTGGGTGCTAATTCGGGACTCGGTATTGCTTTGGGAGATGACTGTGTGGTTGAGCCGGGTCTAATTTTGACTGCTGGCACGAAGGTTTCGGTGCTCCCTCATGCCGGGGTTGCCCCCTCTGCCGAGGGTTATTTCGCAGAGCCGGTAGTAGTTACTGCGGTTGAACTATCAGGGGTTTCGGATGTTATCTTCCGCCGTAACTCTCAGTCAGGTCGCGTTGAGGCATTGCCCCGTGCTGGGAAAGAAATCAAGCTAGCTGCCATTTCTCGCATCAACGCCTAGTTTTCTGCCCTCCCTGATTAGCTACAGGAAGTGCGGGGAGCGGTTTTATGCCGAAGGACAGGATTTCACAACACAAGGGGCGCGACCGGCAAAAAATGGGAGTAATAACAGGAAAAGCAGGGGAAAGTTCAGTCCGAGTGGGCGGGGTGGAGGATTTATGCCGAGGGGTAGACACCCTAGCCACCAAGATTCCATAGAATCGGATACCCGGTAACAAATCTAAAAATCTGTAATTCTTAAGGCGTTAAATCCGTAAAAATGCGAAAGCATTTTTACGGATTTCGGGGCGCGAGGCAAAATCCTCCTCCCCGCAACACCCCAACAAAGCCGGTAACAGAATCCCGGAGTGCTTTTACCGAGCCAGCCCCGACACAGGAGACAACCAACCCCCGCACCCACAACTTCCAGGCATATAACCAGACAATCACGCTCACCTGAGCAACATTTTCGCCCTCCCAAGACAAAACCACCCTCCCGATTTCAGGCATACGCGCCGTTTTCACCCTCCCGAGACAAAACCACCCTCCCAATACCGGCAAAACGCCCCAATAACGACCACAATTCCCATCTCGGGAGGGCGCAACCGCACCCGGAGGGCGAAAACGTCACCAAAAGAAGGGGCGCGACCGGCGAGAGAAGCGGAAGGACTGACAAGAAGGGCGGGGGAAAGTTTGATCCGAGTAGGTGCGGTGGGCATAAGAATTCGGAAAACGCCGCCACGTTTTCCAAAGTCTTGGGCAGAAGGACAAACTTTCCCCCGCCCCCACAGTTTTCAGACAGGCAAGGGGCGCGGCCGGTAAAAGATACGAGAGGGGCTTGACCGGCGAAGCCGGTCACGGGGTCCCCGGAGTGCTTTTACCGAGCCAACCCCACACCACGACATCTTTCAGACAATCACGCCCACCAAGGCAACATTTCCACCCTCCCAAGACAAAAACACCCTCCCAATAACGGCAAAACGCCCCAATAACGACCACAATTCCCATCTCGGGAGGGCGCAACTGCACCGGGAGGGCGAAAACGTCACCAAAAAAGGGCGCGGCGGGTAAATATGCGGAAGTAATGACAGGAAAAGCAGGGGGAAAGTTTGTCCTCCTGCATCCACAGCTTCCAAACACGCAAGGGGCGCGACCGGTAAAAGATACGAACGGGGCTTGACCTGCGCAGCAGGTCACGGGGTCCCCGGAGTGCTTTTACCGAGCCAGCCCCACACCACGACATCTTTCAGACAATCACGCTCACCTGAGCAACATTTTCACCCTCCCAAGACAAAAGCACCCTCCCAATCCGGGCAAAACGACCCAATTCCGACCACAATTCCCATCTCGGGAGGGCGCAACCGCACCGGGAGGGTAAAAACGTCACCCAAAAGGGCGCGGCGGGTAAAAGATATGGGTTTAAGTACTGGAAGTGCGGAGAGCAGTTTTATGCCGAGGGATAGGATTTCGGAACATCAAGGGGCGCGGCCGGTAAAAGATACGGGAGTATTGGCAGAAGGGCGGGGGAAAGTTTGATCCGAGTAGGTGCGGTGGGCATAAGAATTCGGAAAACGCCGCCACGTTTTCCAAATTCTTGGGCAGGAGGACAAACTTTCCCCCGCCCCCAGCCCCGACACGGGAAACAATCACCCCCCGCACCCACAACTTCCAGGCACCCAAGAGACGCGGCCGGTAAAAGATATGGAAGTAAAGCGGGGACTGCCGGGGCGGAAGTAATGCGCGGGCAGTTATGACTGATGACGCCAACCGGCACTGCGCTGACTGGCAACCCACGCAGCAACCTGCGTGCGCCGCTGCAACCCCATTTTTGCCAGTAACGAAGTGATATGGTTTTTAACAGTCTTTTCCGCTACCCCGAGTTTCTCGCCGATTTCACGATTAGATAACCCCTCACCGATTAGGTTTAACACTTTGCGCTCGGCGGGAGTCAGATTAGCGGTGGGGTCTTCATTTCCGGCGCGTCGGCGGGTAACTGTGCGTTCATCCAGCAGTACCCGTCCTCCTTCGACTGCTCGGATAACATCGGTTATTTCTGCTCCCCGCACGGTTTTCAACACATAGGCTTTTGCCCCTGCCTGTAGGGATTCTGCTAAAGCATCATCATCGTCAAAGCTAGTGAGCACAATAGCCAATGATTTGGGTGAAACCTCACGCAACTGTTTCATGACGTCAATACCGGTTCCATCAGGCATTTGTAAATCTACCAGCACCACGTCGGGGTGAACCAGTTCGGCGCGACGAACCGCGTCTTCAACGGTTCCAGCTTCTGCCACAACCTCCATTCCCACGGTTCGATCCACTATGTCAGCAATGCCTCGCCGCACGATTTCGTGGTCGTCAATTATCATCACCCGGGTGGGGTGTTCCTCCGTCCTTGACTGTTGGATGCTCATTTTTTGATTCTATCTAATCGCGGTAGTAGATAAATACTATTTTTACAATAGTTTGCTCTGCTGGGCGTTGCCACCAAAATATATATCCTTCAGAAAACTATACCTAGTTATCTAGGGGCTGACATTTGGGGCAGTAGGTGGCATTGCGCCCTGATTGCTGCAACTTTTCTAGGGTCGCGCCACAGATTTTGCAGGGTTCTCCGCCTCGCCCATACACCATTAGTTCCTGCTCGAAATAGCCAGGGTTGCCGCTGGTATCTACGTATAGCTCATCGAAAGATGTACCGCCTTGTTTGATGGCAGCTTTCATGATTTCACCTGCACATCTAAATACTTCCTTGATTCGCTCTGCGGGAAGGGAATTAGCGCTTTGTGCGGGGCTCATCTTGGCAGCAAATAGAGCTTCATCTGCATAAATATTACCGATTCCGGAAACCAGTTTTTGGTCTAGTAGGGAGTGTTTGATGGAGCTCTTGCGTTTTTGAACGGTGTCAATAATTTTTTGGCAGTCTACTCCCGGATCAAGCACATCTCGAGCCACGTTTTGTTCTACCCGCCGGGGAATCAAGCAGGAGTTAGCACCCCAACCGGCAGGTTTCTTGTCCTTGGTTTCTACTAGCGGTTCAACCAGCATCCGTCCGAATGTCCGTTGGTCTACGAAATTAACTTTGCGTCCATCGACTAGCTCTATCGCTACCCGCAGGTGTGCGCGATTTTTTGAGGAGATATCGATTCCTGGTTGGTTAATAAGAATCTGCCCGGACATCCCGAGATGAATTACCAGCGAATACTGGGTTTGTTCCCCGGTATTATCTTTGCCTAGCAACCAGATAAACTTCCCGCGCCGCACGGCGTGAGTAATACTCCATCCTTCCAGGGCTTCTATGAAACGTTTCGGTTCCTGTCCGCGCAAAGATCCGGGAAATAGTACTTTAACGTTTTTTATTTGCGCTCCGATTAGTTGTTTTTCTATGCCGCGACGCACAACCTCAACTTCTGGTAATTCTGGCATTTTTGATTCCCCTCAACCTTAGTGTCGTCTTTTGATCTCAAAATATTAAAGTCAATGGTTAAAAACCTAGTGGCGTTGTGATTCCGTGTTCGTCTCTTAGGTTCATGACCGCTTGCCTGGCAGCTTCGTGTTCTGCCACTTTCTTTGACCGTCCTTTTCCAAATCCTATTTCCCGTTCGCCGAGTATCGCTCGCGCACTGTAGCGGCGGTTGTGGTCTGGCCCGGTTCCTGTGACTGTAAATTCTACGGAATGCACTCCTAGCTGCCCGGTTAGTTCTTGTAAAGTTGTTTTCCAATCCATTCCGGCACCGCGTTCTAGGGCGTGGTCAAGCAAATCTTTTAACAGGTTTTCTACAACTTCACGGGTAGCTTCCAGACCGTGGCAAAGATAGGTGGCTCCGATTAGGGCTTCTACCGTGTCAGAGAGGATGGAGTCTTTTTCTCGTCCTCCGGTTTTTTCCTCGCCGCGTCCTAATAAAATGTAGTCCCCTAATCCGATGTTTCTAGCTACGGACGCTAATGGTTCTTGGGAGACGGTGGCCGAGCGCATTTTGGCTAAATGCCCTTCGGGGTGAGAGGGATAGGAACGGTAGAGGCGTTCGGTAACTATCAGTTGCAGAACCGCGTCTCCTAGGAATTCGAGACGCTCATTTGTGGGTAGCCCGTCTTGTTCGTGTGCAAAAGAGCGGTGGGTTAAAGCCAGCACTACCATTTCGGGGTCTAGTTCTATCCCCCATTTAGATAGCAGTTTCGCTAAATCTTGCGAACCGCGGTTCATTCTTTCTTCTTTCCCTGCTCATCAAATATCCCTGCTAGCGCTGACCAGCGTGAATCTATCACCTCGTGGTGGTGATCTTCTTCAGCGGCGGCTAACGAAATTCCGCATTCAGGGCAAAGTCCCAGACAGTCTGGGGTGCAGAGCACCGAATAGGGAATTTGTGGAACGATTGCGTCTATCAAAAGTGGTTCTAAGTCTATGCGAGAATCAGAGCGAACTTGATAGGCATCGTCTAACTCATCATACACGCTTGAGTCGTCACTCACCTCATTGAGGAGGCGCGCTAACACATCGGGATAGTAGTAGATGCGGGTTAGAGAAAACTCCAGGGACTTTTCTACCGGCGTCAAACAGCGTACGCATTGACCTTCAGCTCTACCGCTACCGCTAACGCTGAGGGAAACTCCCTCCGAAATAGCTACCGCCAACAGGTCTAATTCCAGTGATTGCCCGGCGCGAACCGCCATATTTTCGGTGCCGATAGCGGCAGGAATGTCTACTGTTACCTGCCAGCTTTTACTGTCTCCCTCAGCAGAACCTAGCCCGGTTAATTCCAAAGGAATTACGGCTTTATTTTCTTTTCTCACTCCCCATAGCCTAGGCGCTATTGTCTTTTAACGCCAGCAGCCAAGGCTGGGCAGTTTAGAACTGAGGACGTTCTTGGCGAGAAAACTGGGCGCGCCCTTGGCGTGTTTGTTCCGCAATCCCTCCGAGCAGCTCTTCAAGCTGTGCCAATGATTCATTTACATATTGGTCTGATTGGTTCATAAAGTCGCTGGCTTGCTGGCGTGCCTCTTGAACGGTTTGCCTTGCTGCTTGCTGCGCTTCTCTATAGATGTTTTCTTGAGAAACTAGCTGGTCTGCACGCTGGCGTGCCTCTTGAAGTATCTGATCAGCCCGCTGATTAGCTTGGGCAATGGTTTCTTCGGCTTGCGCATCAGCATGGTTTATCGTGGACTCTGCCCGTTGATTCGCCTCTGCAATTGTCTGTTCGGCTTGCGCATTTGCTTGCGTAACCGTGTTATGAGCTTCTTCTTCAGCTTCCCGAGTTACCTGTTCTGCTTCAACGCGAGCATCGGATATAGTTTGCGCTGCTTCCTCATCGGCAGCGTCCAAAACCTTGTTAGCATCAGCCACAATTCTGTCCGCGTTCACCAGGTCAGCGGGTAGGGCGGCGCGAGCGTTATCTAGCAGCTCCACTCCCTCTGCCTGGTTAATCATCACCGAAGCTGAGAAGGGAACACCACGCCCCTGTTCAATCATTTCGCTCAGACGGTTTAATACCGCGATTACATCTGAGGGTGCATACTGGGCTTCTTCCTGGGGAGCCATGATTATCCTTTCTGTTTATAGAGGTAAACTTGGGTTTGAGCTTGGATTATTTTCCGAGGACGCAGCAAATGCTTTTTGTAGGGCTTGAGCTACCTGTGGGGGAACAAATCCGGATACGTCTCCGCCGTAAGCTGCGATTTCTTTAACTACTGAGGAAGAAATCAAAGCGTTTTCGGGGGAAGTCGGAATTAAAACTGTGTCAATGCCAGATAGTTGTCGATTCGCGAAAGCCTGGGTCAATTCACTGTCGGTATCTGTTGAGTTCCGTATTCCTTTTACCAGGGCTTTCGCCTGATAGCGGGCAGCTAAATCGCAAGCTAGCCCCGCCCAAGTAACTACCTGGACATTAGCTAGAGTTTCGGTTGCTTCCGTGATAAATGTAGCCCGCTCGGCTACGTCAAATAGATAGTTTTTCTTTGAGTTTTTCGCTACTGCCACGATTACCCGGTCAAAAAGATGGGCTGCGCGGTCGATAACATCTAGATGACCATAGGTTAGAGGGTCGTAAGAGCCGACACACACAACAGTACTCATAGCTACAAAATACCCGCAAGCTGCCACTTAATGCGCTGTCCCACGCGGAAGAGGACGTAAACTATTTTTCTTCTTGAAGATTTGTAGCGTTTTCCGGGACATCTTTTAGGGCTGGACGCAGGAAATAGATAATGCTTTCTCCATAGATTTTTTGGGATTGTTCTTCCCAAAATTCCCTGTCCCATTCCGGGGCTTCATCACGGGCGGAGCGCTCTACCACTATCCAGGCGTCCGGGTCGCATAGCGGGTGCAGATTGCTGAGGGTTTTCAGGATTTCCGCATTTTCCATAGCGTAGGGCGGGTCAATAAATACCAGTTCCCACTGGGGATTAGGGTTGGCTCCCACCCATCGAGAGGCTAGGAAAGCTAGTGCTGGCTGCACATACAGTTTGGCTTCTTTGAAAACTGGATTGGCTGCCAGGTTCTTTCTGATGGCTTTGGCTGCTTCTTGAGATTGATCAACTAGGTCGAGACTTAAGGCGCCTCGGGACAGGGTTTCAAACCCGTAGGCTCCGGAACCGGCGAAAAGGTCGAGAACGCAGGCATTTTCCACAGCTCCTCGGGCTTGCAGGGCGGAAAAAACTGCCTCTCGAACCCGGTCTTGGGTAGGACGCGTACCGCGGGAGGGAACACTTAAATGAGTCCCCCTAGCAGTGCCCGCTATTATTCTCATCATGATGTCAGTCTAACCCGAGCAAAGTATCAAGCTAGAAACTACGGCATTACCAGCGTTTACATCTATCCGCGCTCTAGATATTCTTGCTCTTCTTCACTGATGCGTCTGCTAATTGCCGCTTGTAAATAGGGATGTTTCCGTAGCTGAGAATCGCCCGCTATCAGACTTTTCGCGTCTTTTTGCGCCTGGGAGATTACTTTCTCATCCGCTAGCAAATCAAGAATTTTTAACGAGGAGGAACGTCCCGACTGGTTTTGCCCCAGAATGTTCCCACTTTCTCGTAAACGCAGGTCAATCGCGGCAAGTTCAAAACCATCGGTAGTGTTTACAAATGCTTCTAGGCGACGGCCTGCCGGACTTTGAGCTTCGACTCCTGACCACACTAGACACACTCCCCCATGTTTGCCTCTCCCGATACGTCCGCGCAGCTGATGTAGTTGCGCAATCCCGAAACGGTCAGCATCAAGAATCACCATCATCGTGGCTTCGGGAACATCAACTCCCACTTCAATCACCGTGGTAGCTACCAGTAGTGGGGTTGTTCCGCTTATAAAATCTGCCATGGCGCGGTCTTTTTCTTCCGCGCTCATTTGCCCATGCAATACTCCGATTCTTACGCCCGCTAAAGCGGGCAGGTTTTTGAGCTGAGCAGCCGTTTCACTGACGTTAGCTATTTTTCTATTCTCGTTTTGAACCCGGGATTCACCCCAGTTCTGCCCGGAACCTGCTGTTCGCGCCCCTTTTAGGCAGGTTACATTTCCCCTCTCGTCCTCGTTATCGGAACCGTTTTCTGTCTCTTCGGTTCCCGGATTAATCGCGGGACACACCACAAATACGCGATGACCTGCCATGATTTCTTCTTTGGCGCGTTGCCAGGTGCGCTGCGTCCAAGATTGATTAGCGCTGTTCACTCGATAAGATTCCACTTTTGCGCGCCCAGGTGGCAGACCTTTGAGGGTGAGTAGGTCGAGGTCACCAAAAGAAGTCATAGCAACTGAGCGCGGTATCGGGGTTGCGGTCATTACCAACAGATGAGCAGTGCCAGTTTCGTTTTGCCGCAGCCTGTCTCGTTGCTTGACCCCAAATTTGTGTTGTTCATCAATAACTACTATTCCGGGGCAAGTCGGGGCTACCTGATTAGAGAGCAGGGAATGAGTACCGACAAAAATACCAGCCTGCCCCTGATTTAAAGCCGCTAAAGTCCGCTGCTTTTCGCCGCTAGGAAGAGAAGAAGAAAGCCGATAGATAGGTATGCCCTCCCCTCCGCGCAGGTTAAACCCACCCGGTTGCGCCAAATCCCCTAACAGAGCGCACAGGGTAGAAAAATGTTGATGCACCAAAACTTCGGTGGGAGCCATAAAAATGGCTTGCCGCCCACAATCTAATGCCCGCAGCATTGCTAGCAGCGACACTACGGTTTTACCGGATCCCACGTCTCCTTGTAACAGCAGATTCATAGGGCGCGGGGAAGAAAGTCGCTGCGAAATATCGTCCAAGACTTCGCTTTGGAAAGCGGTCAGGGTGAAGGGTAGTGAACTTGCTACCCGGTCGCTGAAGCCGCCAGGTATTTTTTTAAGGCAGGGTGCGTCCTCGGATAATTCCGCCCGACGCTGAGCCAGTGCCACCTGCAAAATAAAGGCTTCCTCGTACCTAAAACGTGCTTGTGCCTGCGCGAAATCTTTGCGTGATTGGGGGCGATGAATCTTTTCAAAAGCCTCGTTTAGCTCTAATAGCCCCCGCTTTTGACTAATGTCCTCGGGGAGCGGATCTGGTAAGGGAATTGTTTTTAGCTCATCAAGCAGCACCGCGATTGCCTTTTGGGTGGTCCAAGTGGGCAGTCCCACTTTCGCGGGATATATCGGTTCTGGACGCATAGCTTGTGCTTGAACCTGCTGGTTATTGCCCACGTCCAAATTCTCATCATCGACTTCCTGATAGGAGGGGTGAGAAAGTTGCAGCCTACCTCGATAAAGGCTGGGTCGGCCGGAGAATAGTTTAGTTTGCCCCACCTGCATTTGCGCAGACATCCAGTTGATTAAATACTGGTTTTTTGCCCAAAATACCGCATCCATCCGGTTGTTACCGTCACTGAGTTTTAGGGAAAGCATCCATTTTCCACCGTGGGTACGCCGCCGGCTAGAGTCTACGATTTGAGCAATCACTGATTGTTCTTCCCCGATAGTTAGCTGCGCAAATGGCGTGAGCTCACCTAGTTGATGATAGCGGCGCGGAAAGAAATATAGGAGGTCAATAGTAGTTTTTAACCCGAATTTGCTATCGAGTTTTCCCGCTACTCGTCCTAGAATTTTCTTTAGGGGTTCCCCTCCCCCTAGGGAAGTGTCTCTATTCACTGCGAAAGTACCCCCACTAAAGTGGCTCCGCTTTGCCCGCCGCTAATCAGCTCGATGCGTATTCCCGGAGAGCCCTGGGAAAAAGCGGTTTGTACCCGGGAAATAATGTCAGGATCTTCTCCGCTGCCGATAAGGATTCGCGCTTGAATATCTGTGGGGGTAACGGCAGAAGATAGCAGTTCAAACGGGGTTTTAGAATCAACACTCCAGGTGCGCTGAGTTGCTAAGGCATCGAAAGCCCGGCTACGCTGCAATTGCAGCAATTCTGGCGGTTCGATAGCCGAAGATACCACTTGTGTCAATGCGCGAGTAACCTCTAGAACTTGCAGGTCATCTTGGGTTGGTGCGACCAAAAGTTCAATTCCTTTATCTTTGGCTGGTCTTACCAGATTGGCAAGCTCTGCTGCCGCCAGTTGATTACAGGGCAGCACTGAGACTACCTCTTGTTCCATTTCCGCGATTACCGGCAACACTTCTAGCGGAATTCCCTGGCGAGATAGCACCACGACCGCCCCCAGGTTGGCAAGGTCCCCAACTAATCCCGGCGAGGAAGTATAGGCTAAAACAGCCGGTCTAACCGGACGGATTTCCCGTGAGGAATCGAGACTGACCAAATTGGAGTTAGTGGGATTTTCTGAGGTTACCGGCAGCGGCGGTCTGGTCAAAATCATTCCCGTTTTATCTGGTAAAAGTTCAATTACCCGCCGGGGATGTCGCGTACGCACCAGCAGCATTCTGGAACCTATCCCGAGCATATCGGCGCGACCAGTCATAGCCCCGTATACCCCGTTTTCTTCTAGCTGGGTTCGCAGCTGTTCAAATCGGGGATTATCGGCTTGCCCACGCCAGGTAAGTACCAGGGAGTTAAGACGCGAAACCGCCGCTAGGCGCTGATTAGAGGCGGGCACCATATCGCTAATCATTTGTAAACTGGTGTTTACCGCCCCGGCTTCTTGGTGATTCTCTAGGGCGTAGGTTTCCACCATTGCCGCGATTAACAGCATCAATACCGCTGCTCTCGCATCGGGACGCCCATGATTTTCTTCGGCTCCCTCTACTAGCGCCACCTGACTGGATAGCCATGCACGTGAGAGGATGTCTTCAATCGACATTTGTTTCGGTTGAGTGTCTAGTTCCGCGTTTACATCTTCTATCAATCCTGACAGAGTTGGTGGATCTAAGGTTTCTACTGCTGGTAGCAGGCAGCGATTTGGAACTTCGCGGCTAGAGCGTAGCACCTTTAACAGCTGCACCGGATTTAGGGCGGCAGAGTCGGTTATTCCAGCGGCAATGTCGGCTAGTTCGCACAGCACTATCCCAATCATGCCTCTAGCTCCCGCCAAGGCGGCATCGGCGATAGCTTCCAATACCCATTTAGCATCCCTATCGGCACTAACGGGTAAGGAAGCCACCGTCAAGGCGACTTTATCCCAGGTAAATAAGGCATTTGAACCGGTGTCAGAGTCCAGCTCACTGAGTCTGTCCATAGCATCTAAGGCGCTTTGCCCCGCTTGGAGCACCTCAGCACACATTTTTACCCAACGTCGAATATTTCTTCCGGTCACCAGGAGGTCTAGCCGTTCTGTGGATTCCAGCGCCGAGGCAACGTTTTCTCGTTTTCGTTTTGTCTTCGGTTTCGCTGCTTTCGGAGGAAGTGTGGGTACTTCAAAATCTAATAGTCCGGTGCTGCCAGTAGTTTCATAACTGTTACTGGTTTTTTTAGTTTTTTCTCTTTGGCGAGGACGCGGGGCAGTTTTGGCTTTTTTCTCGCTTTGGGCGGGGCTATCTTTTTTGGTTTTCCCGCTTTGGGCGGGCAGATATTCCTGTTTCGAGGACGAGAAAGAATTTCCTACCTCACCTGAGTGTTTTGCGCGTGAGGCACGAGCGAAATCTGCGAAAGAAAACAAATCCGCTAAGGGTTGTTCTTCGCCCACTATTGCCTCCTTGGGTATACAAAAGCTGCGAGCGCTGCTATGCCCGCTCTCATAGTCTAGCGAGTTTTCAGTGAAGCCCGGCACAATAACTACCTGGTAGTTGGCTGTTGGTCAGTAAATCAGTTAATCTAGTCGGGTTGTGAAACTCTGGACGGCTATGTCCAGACTCAAAGAATACTTGAAGGAGACTATCGTGGCTGCCACCTGTGACATCTGTGGGAAGGGTCCCGGTTTCGGGAAGAGCGTTTCGCACTCCCACCGGCGCACGAACCGCCGTTTTAACCCCAACATTCAAAGCGTGCGCGCCGTTGTTGGTAGCATGCGCAAGCGCATGAATGTTTGCACCAAGTGCCTAAAATCTGGTCGGGTAACCCGCTAGATTCCCAGGTTAAACTGGACGCCGTCTACTTTTAGTAGGCGGCGTTTTTCCTACTAGCGCGTCTTTGGTTGGAATTAGCAGGCTAGTAGGGCTAATAGGGGGCTAAGGGCTAATACCCAAATGGGTGAAAATCTGGATTACCGAGCTTCCTTGAGTTTTTTACCGGTAAACTTATACCCAGTTGTTAATACCTCAAACTAAAGGACACTTATGACTTCCAATATTCCTAACCAGCCAGCCAGTTCCCCTAATCCATCTGGTCAGTCACTACCCCCAAATCAGGGAGGCATGAACAACGGGAACTTTGGTAACGAAAACAACCCAGGTAATCCCTACCAGGCTTCTCAGGAGAATCAATACCACGCTCCTATGGTTAATAATCCTGGTAATCCGCAAGGCAATGGCTATGCTGCCCCCTCAAAACACCCCTTACCCGCAGGCACCGGGCAACTTCCAGCAGCAGCCTTACCCGCAGGCACCGGGCAACTTCCAGCAGCAGCCTTACCCTGGTCAGCCAGTACCTAATATGAACGGTGGCTACCCCGCCCCCGGGGCGTTTGCGCAGCCATATCAAGATCAAAAATCCAAGATGGCTGCCGGTCTGCTGGGGATTTTCTTAGGTGGTCTTGGAATACACAATTTCTATCTTGGATATACCGGCAAAGCTATCGCGCAGCTGCTAATTTCCCTGCTTTCTCTGGGATTCTTAGCGATTATCTCGGGCATTTGGGGACTAATCGAAGGTATTCTAATCCTGACTGCAAAGCCCGGTACTCCCTGGTCGTTGGATGCAAGCGGAGTTCCGCTTTCTTCCTAGGTTAAAAGCTACTTAACCAATAGTTTCCAGCAGTTGTCCGTGAGCCATCCGCTATGGCTCACGGACATTTTTTATCAGATTTTCTTTCTCGGCTGTGAGGAAGTTCAAAGGTTATCGGAGTGCTCTCAGCTTTCATCAAGGCCTGCTGGTCTGCTAGATTAGTTAGTAACCGACCAGGAAACTGGTACGAAAGTGGAGGTTTTCCCACCTGGATACTTTTGGGTATCGGGTAAGAACAGATGCGTTCGTATTCGCGCGCATTTTGCTGCCTCCACTAGCCAAGTGGGGGGTTTTCTTATTTTTAGGTTAGCTCCCAAAAATCTCAAGCAAGGAGCAGCTATCAGCACCGAGACACGGATTAATGACCGCATCCGGGTGAAAGAAGTCCGCCTAGTTGGCCCCAGTGGCGAACAGGTGGGGGTAGTCCGGATAGAGGACGCATTACACCTGGCCAGCGAGGCTGGTTTGGATTTAGTAGAGGTCGCGCCGACGGCGAAGCCTCCAGTTTGCAAGTTAATGGATTATGGCAAGTTCAAATATGAGGCTGCCCAAAAGGCTCGTAACGCTCGCCGTAACCAGGCAAATTCTCAGCTCAAAGAGATTCGTTTCCGCCTAAAAATTGACGACCACGACTATGAGACCAAAAAAGGTCACGTAGTGCGGTTCCTCGAGGGCGGGGACAAAGTTAAAGTCATGATTATGTTTCGCGGGCGCGAACAGTCCCGTCCCGAAATGGGGGTTAAGCTCCTAGAACGCTTAGCCGAAGACGTAACCGAAATGGCCATAGTGGAATCTATGCCCCGCCAGGACGGACGCAATATGACTATGGTGCTTGCACCCACTAAACGTAAACACCACACCAAGTCGGATCAGCGTCGCCGCCGTGATCAAAAACGTGGCGAAACTATGAACCGGCAACAACTTAAAGATGCCCGCAAAGCCCGAAAAGCTAAAGAAGCTCAGGAAGCTGAAGCCGCATCTAACAACGAAAAATAAGGCTCGTCCTAGAGACAAAAGCAGGCAAAACCACCGGCTTGCCGGTAGAGAGGAAAAAAGATGCCGAAGATGAAGACGCACTCCGGTGCGAAAAAGCGTTTCCGCAGAACCGGAAGTGGCAAACTAATGCGGGAAAAGGCTGGCAAACGCCACCTATTAGAACACAAGTCTTCCAAACTGACCCGCCGTCTCAGCCGTGATCAGGTGGTAGCACCCGCGGACACTAACCGCATCAACAAGCTGTTGGCTGGCAACAAGTAGGCAAGGAGAGGATTAAGAGATATGGCACGCGTAAAACGAGCAGTTAATGCCAAGAAGAAACGTCGCACCGTACTGGATCGCGCCTCTGGTTACCGGGGTCAGCGTTCCCGCCTGTACCGTAAGGCCAAAGAACAGCTACTACACTCGGGCGTTTATTCCTACAACGACCGCCGCAAACGCAAGAACGACTTCCGCAAACTGTGGATTCAGCGTATTAACGCTGCTTGCCGCGCTCAGGGAATGACCTACAACCGCTTCATCCAGGGGCTACGTCTAGCCGAAATCGAAGTTGATCGCCGGATGCTTTCCGAACTTGCGGTTTACGATATCGACACCTTTAATCAGCTGGTAGAAAAAGCTAAAGCTGCTCTACCCCAGGACGTAAACGCTCCAGCTGCTTAAAGCCTCTAACAGAAGTTAGCTTTTTGCTTAATCTACGCCTAGACACGATTGATAATCCTCGCTCCCAGCGGGTGCGGACTCTGGTCAATCTGTCTAGGCGTAGTTTTCGTTTAAAACAAGGTCTGCTCCTGGTAGAAGGACCGCAATCTTGCGCGGAACTGCTGCGCTTTTACCCGGAAGCTGTTCGGGATGTCTATCTGTGCACCGATGCGCCCTCTCCCGCGATCCAGGTAGCGAGGACGGCTTTAGGGATTACCCGCTGGGTACACCCGGTTGCCCCTTCGGTAATGAAGTTATTCGCGCCCTCGGCGCAAGGTATCGCGGTAACTGCTGACCTCTCAGCGCTCCCGCGCGAAGAACTCCCGTCCGCGGAGGTTTTGAAAGAGGGCGCCTGGGCAGTATGCGCACGAGTACAAGACCCCGGGAACCTGGGAACTATTATCCGGATTGCTGATGCCTGCGGCCTAGCCGGGGTTTTAGCCCTTTCGGGCTGCGCTGATGTTTCTAGCCCGAAAGTTATTCGCGCCAGCGCCGGGAGCCTTTTCCACTTGCCGGTTTATTCCGGTGCTGCTTTTGCCGATTTAGCGAGGCTGAGCGAGGAAAACGGCGGCTGCCTAGTGGGATTAGCGGGAAAAGCGACTGTCGATTTACCCAGCTTTACTGCCTCCAATAACGCTACCGCCTCTCCCCTATTTATCTGCCTGGGTAACGAAGCCCAAGGTTTAAGTAACGAGGAAATCGCCCTCTGTAATCAAACTATTGCCATCCCTATGTGGGGCCGGACTGAATCCTTAAACGTGGCAACAGCCGCCGCCATCGCCCTGCACGCCATCGCGAGTGCCCGCACTCGCTAAAGGCAATCCGCCTCACTTCGCCTTATGCAGGGAAAATGACAAATATCATTTCTAAAAAGTGACAAACCCTGATGGTATAGCTGCAGATTAACCGCGATAATTTGGGTATGAAAGAAGAAACAGACCCCAACCTATCTACCTCCATAGAGGCAGTGGATAAAGAAGCATTAACAAATGCTGCCACAATAGCAGAAAGTTACGAAACTACCCGGAACAGTAGAGAAAATAAATCCCTTATTTCCGCTACCCCGAAGCCGGCAATAGCGATTGAAAACCTGACCCAAACTTTTGGCGCAATCCGCGCCCTGAACAATATAACTTTAGCTATTCCTGCCGGAAAAGTAACCGCCCTGCTTGGACCAAATGGAGCCGGGAAATCAACCCTAATTGATTTAGCTACCGGACTTACCAAACCAAAATCCGGGAACATTAAAGTATTCGGTTTTGATCCGTTACGTGCCGTTCGCTCCGGCAGGATAGGAGTCAGTCAGCAAAGCGGTACCTTTCCGGAAATACTCACGATTAAATCCGCTTTACAACTCCTAGCGGCAGCCTGGCCAAAACATTTGCCAATAGAGCAATTAATGGAGCTTTGCGACCTGAATAAAATAGCCAAACGGAAAATAAAAAAGTGTTCCGGCGGAGAAGTTCAACGGCTTAAACTTGCTTTAGCGCTCCTGCCTAATCCGGATTTACTTATTCTTGATGAAGCCACCACCGGAATGGATGTAAACGCGAGAGCAGCATTTTGGCAGATTATGCACCACCTAGCCCAGCAGAAGCGCACTATTGTTTTCGCCACCCACTATTTAGCGGAAGCCGAAGATTTCGCGCACAATATAGCCATCCTAGATCACGGGCAGCTGGCGGCAAGCGGCAGTCCCGATAAGATTCGCTCCTTGGCCCGCTCGCACCTATCAGCCCTATTAGCGGAGCCCTCACGCACCGGTGCTCAGCGCGCCCTCACCAAAGTTCAAGGAGGGCGAAACTGGAATATCTGGTTCGATAACGAGCGCATCCATATAGATGGGGCTGACCTTGATGATGCGTTACGCACCCTCGTCCAATTCGATGAAGCCGCCGATTTCAGCCTGACCCGGGCATCCTTGGATGAAGCCTTTACCCATATCACCCAGGAAGCGAATCGTTAAGATGCCTATTGCTAATACCTACTCGTCCTTAAAAAAGAGAAATACCATGTCGAAAAATAATGATTTTGCTCTAAACCTAAAAACCGATAATAAAATGTTAAAAATGCTTGATTTTCCCGCCTCCTCTAAAAGTCAATCCCCCTATAAGTCCTGGCGGAATCTGGGATTAATTATTCGGCGTTGCTTTTTTGTTTGGGTGCACCCGGCTACTTTAATTCTGTTTACATTTATCCCGATTGCCTGTTTCTCGATTTTCGGTTTAGGGCAGGAATACTCGAATATCGATTTAGGGGAAACCACCATTTCCGGTTCCATCATGTGCAATATGTGTCAATACTCGGTAGTATTTGTCGCCGCCTGTATCACTGCCCGTATCGGCACCGAACAGGCAACCGGCTGGACGCGACAAATCGCCCTCACCCCGATAACTTCCCGGTTGTATGGCACTGGCCGAGTTATCGCGACCGCTATTTCTTGCCTGGCAATGACCATTATTACTTACAGCTACGGGTTCGCTACCGGGGTACGCATGAGCGCAAAGGCTCTAATATTATCCCTAGGTGTTTTAGTGATTTCCACACTTTTTGGAGCGGTATTTGGATTATTAACAGGTCTGCTCATCCCCTCAGATGCGGCGCAAGGAGTAGTTGGAGGTGGTTCGTCACTAATCGCTATTTTTTCGGGAATGTTTACTCCTTTAGAACAGATGGGAGCGTTTGTCCAAAAACTGGGTGAGTTTATGCCTATGTGGGGATATAATCAGCTTTTACAAGCCACATTTAATAATCAAACTATTTTGGGGTGGAAAATCTATTTGAATATAGCAGTGTGGACTGTGCTGCTATTGGGAATAGTGTTAGCGTTACTGCAACGAAAAAAGTCGTAGTTACCGCCTAGAACTTTATCGCCGATAATGCCAGCAAAACTGACTAGCGACTGGTGGAAATGAGGGAATATGTTAAAAAATAGGGACTCTTGGGCTTTCGCTTTCCCTCCCCTACTATTTCTTATTCTGCCCCTTTACTATATGTCGGCAGGATTTCCACAAATCAGTTACCTTGTCGCTTTCTTTTTGATGATGCTGTTTGGCGCCTTCTACGTGGCGGCTTGGCTACAAATCCCCTATCGTCCGCGCAGTTTATCCTCGCTTAATATCGCTATTCTAGCCGGGCTAATCGCCACCTATTTGGGAGGATGGTGGATAGCTGGAATTAACGCCCCGGTAGCCTTTCAAGCTTCCTATCTTTGCTCGGTAGCTATATTTTTACTACCTGCCCGTCTTGACTATTACGCATTAGGGATAATTTATCTGCTGACAATGCTGCAAGTAGCTATCTCTCCCTCTATAACCAACTGGTCGGCGGTGCTGATAACTATCTTTACTTCTTTAGCCTGCTTTGCTGGTCGCAGCTCCGTTGAGGCTGAAAAACGCCGGACGCTGGCGGCAGCTAGTGAAACACAGGCGGCTAAAATGCGCGAGCGAGCCAGGATTAACGCTGATTTGCATGATGTTTTAGGGCAGACCTTAACGGCTATTTCCTTAAATGCTCAGCTCAGTTCCCGGCTTTTGCAACAAGGCAGGAATCAGGACGCGGCCTCGGCTCTCCGCACTGTTCAGCTCCTTTCACGACAGGCTCTCGCGGATGTGCGACAGGTGGTTAGCGCTTCTCGCGAGATTGTAATCGCTGAAGAAATAGAAAATGCACGGGCACTTTGCCAGGCAGCAAATATTACTTTTTCTGTTAGCGCCCTGGATACTATCAAGCCCGAAATCGAGAATCTGGCTGCTTGGATGATTCGCGAGGGAATCTCTAATCTGGTTCATCATTCCGGCTCCGATAAGGCCTGGCTGCTCTGCACCGCTAAAAGCGTTTGTTTAATCGATAACGGTAAAGGTTACCAGGAGCTAGTTTCAGATAGTGATAACGCCGAGTCAAATGGTAACGATGCTACCGGTAATGGTCTTTGTGGTCTTAAGGACAGAGCCAAAAATCTAGCAGTTATTTCTTACGGTAACCTGTTTAGCTCGGCTTGGGAGCAGCTAATAGCGATAGACCCCGAGATTTCTACTCGGGCAGATGAGCTGATTTTACCCCCTAAACATCCTCGTAAACGGCCTCAGGGATTCTTCCTTGCGCTTTATACTCACTAGCTTACGGATCGGTTTATTTAAGGCATTCACCGAAAACCAGCCATTTGTCGCTACTGCGACTGTTGTGCCTAATGCTTGTCGTACTTACTCAGCTAGCGCTATGGAATAATTGGAACATGATTTCGCTACTGCTGGTAGATGACCAAACCCTGGTGCGACAAGCTTTATCCAGTTTGCTTAGTTTAGAGGACGACCTCAAAGTTTTAGGGCAGGCTGACAGAAACCAGGCAGCGTTACAGCAGCTGCACGCCCTACAAAATAGTGGACAGGCAGTTGATGTGGCGTTGGTAGATATTGAGATGGGCTCAGATTCCGGACTGGATTTAACTCGCGAAATCAAACAGGCTTTCCCAGACACAAAAGTGCTGATAGTAACGACTTTTGGTCGTCCCGGATATTTAAGCCGGGCGCTTGCGGCAGGAGCTAGCGGTTTTATTGTCAAAGACACCCCCGCGGATCAGCTGGTGAGCATTATTCGCAATATCTATGCGGGAGCTAAACATATTGACCCTAAATTGGCTGCCGATGCCCTAGCCCAAGGCCCTAATCCTTTAACCCCGCGAGAAATCGAGACTCTGAACTGTGCCTTAACTGGGGCTAGTATCGAGCAAATAGCGGCTACAGTTTTCCTAGCTCCCGGTACGGTACGTAATATCATTTCCGGTGCAATGACCAAGCTGGGAGCTAAAAGCAGAATCGAGGCTGCTCAAACCGCTAGCGCCGCCGGTTGGCTATAATCCTACTGTAATAAGTCCGAGTGCGTTCCCGTTCGTGTTAGCAAAAGCGCAATTTGGTTAGAACTGATTTTATATATCAGTAGCCAATCAGGGCGGATATGGCATTCCCGATGCCCCAACCAGTTTCCCGTTAGTGCGTGATCCTTTAGTGCTTTTGGAAGCGCTTCTCCAGCTGCTAACAACCGGATAACGTCATCTAGCTCCTCGATGGGCAGCCCGCGCCGAATAGCCTGCTTGTAGTCTTTCTTAAACCGGCTAGTCCATTGAATCTGGTAGCTCATGATTTAAGTTCTTTTAACGCCTCATCGACATCCGAATAGCGTTTTGCATCCGGGTCAGCTAGTAATCTCTCTGCTTCTGCTAGAGCCATCTGGGTTTGATAGTTGGGCGATTTTTGACGGATTTCAAACGGAAATCCCCCCGCCTGGATAGCCTGACGCAAAAAAATATTAATCGCGGTAGTCATATTAACCCCTAGACTTTGAAAAATATCTTCGCTTTGCTGCTTAACATCCTTATCCATGCGCACACTGAAACTGGTTGTACCAGACATATCAATTCTCCTTTACCCAATAATATGTATCTAATACAACTCTATTATCTAGGCAGTAGATACACAATAGCTATCTAATTTATGCTAACTGCGGGGCAGGGTTAGGGCGAAGACGGCTCCCGAAGGGGCTCGGTTTTCGGCTGTGACGGCGCCCCCCAGTGCCTCGGTCAAAGTTTTTACGATTGCCAGCCCTAGCCCGGAGGATTCGCCGGGAGTGCGGGCAGTGTCAGCCCGCACGAAACGATTAAACAGCGTATCGGAAATCCGCGGATCTATCCCCGGCCCGTTATCTGCCACTTGTACCTGCAGTTTATCCCCTGCCACCAGATAGGCACTGACCTGTATTTTTGTCCCGACCGGGGTGTGCTGAGCGGCGTTAGTTAATAGATTAGAAATAATCTGGGTGAGGGCGGATTCGCTGCCTACTACCGTAACTTCCGCTAAGTCTTTCGAGAATTCCAATTCCCAATGATGCTCCGGGTAAGTGATACGCATATTGGTGAAAGTTTCCACTATCACTCCCGCGATTGGAACTTCCTCTACCTGGGCATTTTGCCCCGCATCCAGGCGTGCCAGCAAAATCAAATCCGAAACCAAATCTGCCAGCCGCTGACTTTCCCGCTCAATCCGCCCTACCGCGTCACCGGCTTGTTCACCCAGGTTTTGCCGCGCCAACAATTGGGCATAACCGCTGATTGCCGCCACTGGGGTGCGAAGTTCATGGGAGGCATCAGCCACAAATTGGCGCAGTTGCGCTTCGCTTTCCTCTCGCAGTTTCAGCGAGGATTCCACATGTTCGAGGGCGCGGTTTAAGGAACGCCCAAGCTGGGCGGCCTCAGAATCTTTGCTGGTAACCTCGTCCCTTACCCGGGTAGGTAAGTGACTTTCGCTTTCCAGATTAACGTTTTCAACCGTGCGTGCCACTTTTTCTACCTGGGTTAAATCCCGCAGTTCGCGGCGGACTAAGAATCGCGCCAACAGGTAGGCCCCTAGCAGAGCCGCGAGCGACCCTAAAGCATAAAACAGGATAAACGAATGTAGGGTTTGGTTTACTTCCCGCAAAGGAAGCCCGCTGGCAATGCGGGCAGTACCTTCAGGGGTATCGACCTGGCGCTGCGATACTCGATAGTCCCCTAAATCCGTCAGACTAACGTTTTGAGGGCGAGTGAGAGTTAGGGATAACACTTGGCTTACCTGGGTGCTGGAAAGCTGGCGCGATGCTGATCCCGGATCGACCAATAAAGAGGTAGCCTGACCGGCTTGATAGATCAGGCTAAATGAACCGGCAGTTACACCGGGAAAATCTCGACCGGGACGACCTCTACCTGGATCTTCGGGTTTTTCAAATCTTTTTTCCTCAGCTTGTCCCCTAATAGAATCCGGGATTTTACTGGGGCGAGAAATACGGTTCGCTGCTTCGTCCTTAGTATGGGCTTTCAGCGAGTCCTCGTCCTCGGTAGGGGTCTTGGAAGAATCTGTCTGCGGAGTATTTTTCTCTTCCCCTCCTAACGGGGTTCCTAAAACCTCTTTTCCCTGACCGGCCCGAGCAATCTGGGCGAGTTGATTCACCGATTGGTTAAGGGAAGTGTCGAGTTGCTCATAGAGCGCCCCGCGCAACGCCAGCCCCGCAAAAGTTCCCACCCCGGCAATTACCAGGAAACATACCCCTAGCACCATTACCGGTAGGCGGCGCGAAAGACGGCGGGAGCGAGAAGGTAACAACTTGGTTAATCCCCGCTGCCCCTTAGCCACGCTTTCTCTCCGAACGCATCACGTAGCCAACTGCCCGCACGGTTTCGATTAACGGGTCTGCCTCCTGATCAATCTTTTTGCGCAAATAGGAGATGTAAAGCTCCACTACACTGGCTTTACCGCCAAAATCGAAATGCCACACCGCGTCCAAAATCTGTTCTTTACTCACTACGCGGTCACAGTTTTCCATTAGAAACCGACAGAGCTCGAACTCGGTTTTAGTCAGCTCAATTGGCTTTCCCGCTCGACTAACCTGGCGGCTATCCACCTTCATTTCCAGGTCACGCACCCGCAAAATCTGTTCGGTGGTGTCATTGGCATCGGCGAAACCGCTACGGCGCAGCAGTGCCTCTAGGCGCAATTCCACTTCGGTTAAATCAAAAGGTTTAGTGACATAATCGTCCGCCCCGCTACGCAGTCCAGTGATTTTATCGGCGATAGCATCTTTGGCGGTGAGCATCAATACCGGGATATCTGGACAGTCTTTACGGATTCTCTCCATGGCTTCAATACCATCCATGACCGGCATCATCACGTCCATCACAATCGCATCAGGGCAGTGTTTTCGAGCTTCCTGCACCGCCTGGAAGCCATCATTCGCGGTGAAAGTATCCCAGCCTTGCACGCTAAGAGCCTGTGCCAACAGGTCTGCCAGCATTTTTTCATCATCCACGATCAGGATTTGTGGCGCCTTTCCTGAGCGCGCCAGGGAGCTGGCGCGCTCAGGATTTTTATTGATTCTCATGTTTTTATTATGCCTTTAGCTAAAGAAATCCGGACTTTTCAGCTACAATCACCGAAAGTGCTGATTTTCTCTTTAAGAGTTAGAAGTATCAGCGCCGCCATTTTGGGAACTGTTTTGTTCTCCTGGTTTCTCGCCGTTTTGAGGGCTTTGATTATTGCCACTTTGCTGCTGAGAATCATTTTGATTATTGCCATTTTGATTCTGATTATCTAAGTTCCGCGAATTTTGTCCGTTTTGATTTGATTCGCCCGGCGGTAATTGCCGATTTGGACCTCCCGGTGCCATTTTTCCTCCCGGTCGCATCTGCCTATCCATTTGCTCGCCTGGAGCCATTTGCCCACCATGTCCCGGCGGCATATGGGGATGTCCTCCACCACTATGAATCGCCATCCCCACCCCCAGACCGCTTAGGAAAGCAATAATCGCCGCCCCCACCCAGGACACTACTTTCACCCAGGTTTTCTGAAACAATCTGGCAATTCGTCCCGATTTCTTCCCCTTTTCGACTTTGAAACTAGCCGGGGTAAAAGATTCTTGTGTTAATGTCCGCTCGGCCGCAGCTACAGTCGATTCGTCCTCATTACCTGAAATAGACCCGGTAGCAACGCCCTGAGCAGCCCGGCTTTCTGCCCCCATAGGAAGCGGGGCCGGTAATTCTGGGGCCGGGATTTCTTCGGTTATTTCCGCATTCGCGCTACTAGCATGAGTTTCTGACTGGTTTTCTTGTTCTATAAAACCGGGTTCAACTGATTGCGCATTTGCTTGCGGTTCTTGACTTTCCAGATTCTCACTCGGCGTCGCGGAACTATTAGCCTCATTTAGATTCTCTGGTTTAGGTTCATTTTCGGAACTCATATTTCCTCCTAGTCGTTTCTTTAACTGATACCTACAAGTTAAAGAAACGATTTATGAGACTAAGAGGAGTAACCTATGAATTCCCTATGAGTATTGATTTTTTAAAACCTCCCCACCCCATAAAGCTAACCTAAACCCTTTCCCACAGCGCTTTCCCTACGAAAAGGACGCGCGCCCTATTTTTTAAGTTTCGATTCGCAGCTCTCACATAACCCAAAAACATCAGCCATATGTTCAATATCGCTGAACCGGTAGCGCCGAGCAATCTTGCCAATCCACTGTTCTAACTGGTCATCTTGAATATCTACCGTGTAGCCACAGTTTCTACATACCAAGTGGTGATGATGACGGCGCTTCGCGCAACGCCGATAAAGGGTTTCTCCGTCCTCGGAACGTAAACTATCCAACTCCCCTGCCTCAGTTAGAGCCTGCAGGTTTCGGTAAACAGTAGCTAATCCCACGGTTTGCCCAGCTACCACCAGGGCAGTGTGCACCTGTTGAGCAGAACGAAAATCCGTCTCATCAGCCATGATTGCCATAATCGCGTCCCGCTGCTTCGTTTTACGCTGCATTACCATTGATTCTCCTAACTTTTTCCCCGCTCTTTAACGCTGCCGTAAAAGACAGATTTTCCTAACCGCAGCCTCGAGCGCATACTGAGGATCGCGACTAGCGCCCTTCGCGTCCTCGTCAGCTTGGGCAATAACCCTAATCGCCTCCGCCAGCTGCGAGTCAGTCCAGCCGCGCACCTCCCGCCGAGCTTTCTGCACCTGCCAAGGCGCCATCCCCAACTCGGCAGAACTAACTCCCCGACCACTTACTTTCGCCAGGCTACGGAACTTTAAGGCAAGCGCACCCCCAATCGCGACCGGCTCTACCCCGGAAGAAAATGCTTGCCGCAGCAAAACAAGGGCGCGCGACAAGTTACCGACAGCTACCGCATCTGCCACATTAAAACCGCTAGCCCCCACCCGCGAGCCATAAAACTGTTGCACTGCCTGCAAAGTTACCGCCTGCGGATAATCGGAAACCAGTTGCCTAGCCGCCCCGATTAGTTCCGCCAAATCTTCACCAAGCGCATCTACCAGCAACTGCGCACCGGCTGGCTCTATGCGTCCCCCAACCGTGCGTACTTCCTCAACCACTAAAGACAGTTTGTCGCGGGCATTTTTGATTTTCGCGACTTTAACTTCCCGCGCCCCCGCCTTTTTTATTTTATCTACCTGGCGTTTCCCTTTATTAGAGCCGTCGTGACAGGCAATAATCCAGCAATCTGGCTGTGGAGATGCCAGATAGGTAGCTAAATCATCCCCCAGGGTTTCATCAGCGGATTCAAAATCTGGAACGATAATCAAACGAGCCTCCCCAAATAGAGAGGGAGAAGTAAGCGACCCCAAAGCTCCCGCCTGGTAACTGCCAGCAGTCACTTCGGTAATAGCTAGAGCAGAATCCTGGTTACGCCCTAACTGTTTCAGGCGGGAAACAGCTCGATCCATCAACAGTTTCTCCGGACCTCGAATCAACACCAAAGGCGCTAAGGTGCAGTCTCGCCAAGTCATCAATTTTTCCGCCATGCTTCAACACTGCCATCTCTTACCCCTTTTTGGAAAGTAGCAGCGCCAAATAAAAACTATTCCTGCCACCAAAGCTCCCAGTGCCAATAAGCCGGGTATTCCTTGCGGCCAAGGCAAAATCGCGAAGCGATTAGCGGATATAGCCCGGGCAACAACCATCACCCACTCACACCCGAAAGCAAGTATCCTAGCCAGTAAATAACCAGGTAGAGGCAGGAAAACTAAAATAGCGCCACCCCAAATCAGCAAGGTAACCACCGGGGCAATAGCTACATTTGCGAGGACGGACAAGGTATTGATTCCGGGACGGATTAACAATTGCCCCGGCAGGCAAGCAAGTTGTGCCACCAGGCTAACCAACCCCACGCTCAGCAAGGACTGAAAGCCCTTTTTCAGGTAGTCACGATACTTGCCAGCAATTATTTTTAATGAACGGCGGGGAAACCTAGAGCCCCACAAGGTAGTTAGATTCTGTACTTTTCCCTCAATATAGGGAACCGCCAATACAATCGCGGCAGTGGAACTGACTGAAAGCAAAAAACCTATATCAGAACCAAAAGCAGGATTAAAAATGAGTAAACCAATTATAGCTGCTGCTAGGGAACTAAATGAGCAAGGTTCGCGCCCTGCTGCCAGGGCTAATATGCTAACCATTCCCATGACACTGGCGCGCAGTAACGAGGGGGATGACCCGAGCAGTAGACAATACCCGACTAACAAAGTTCCACATATTAACAGACGCCATCGTCTAGCAAATCCCGCGCAAAGCAGCGCCACCAGGGAAATCAGAACCGAGATATGCATCCCTGATACACAGGTAATATGAACAATACCCGCAGTTTTTAACGCTTCGGTATCTGCCGATGCATCAGCTCTGATTCCTAGAATCATGGCCGGCAGCAGCGTTGCTGCTGCCGGGGATTTTACTGCCGCCAGTTTTTCTTCCAGCCGGGTCGCGAACTTTTGTTTCAGGGCCGCCGCTCCGCCAGGTCCGGCTCTAACCACGGGGGTAGACAATAGTTGTCCCCGAATTTCAAACAAACTATTAGCACTTATTCCGCCATTATTTGTAATGTCCAGATTTGCGCTACTAGGAGATTTTTCTAGTTTTATCGCGGATTGCAGGATAGTGCCGCGAGGATATGTAGGCATACCGCTACCGAATGCCATAATTTTCAACCCGGTATTAACCGGGGCGGAACCCGGTATTTGCGCTTTTTGCAGTTTTAATTGGACTATCTGCTGGTCACTGTCTGGCGCATACTTTCGTGGTGGCGTCTCAACCTGAGCTATCACTTTAATATTCGCGATATTTCCTTGCCAGGCACGCGCTAAAGGATCAGCTGCTAGCGTCCTAGCCGACTGGGTGAGGCTCATCCCTACCCCACCTAATGCTCCGACAGCTAGAGCCGAGACCAATCCCAATGTTGCCAAGCGCCCTTTATATACGGCGATTAAGAACCCTACGCTAAGAACGAGGGCTAGTGCACTAATAACCGCTATCCATTGAAGTGGTATGGCTGGCAGCAGCAGCGCCCCCAGCCAGGCACTTAATACTGGCGGCGCTAAACGCAGGTCAAGGACTTTCTTGTTCATGACCGCCTACAAGCTAATCATGTCAGCGAGAGCAGCATATTTTTTCTCACCTATTCCCGACACGTTTTTCAAATCCTCAACGCTCTGAAATTTTCCCTGCTCCTTGCGATAGGCAATAATTCGTTCCGCGAGAGATTCCCCCACCCCCGGAAGCCTTTCTAACTGTTCTTTTGTGGCTTGATTGATAGAAATTTTCCTATTTCCTCCCGATATTTTCCCTCCCCCATCCGCAGTCCCCCCGGTTTCACCGTTTGCACTAGAGTCTGCGCCCTCAACACCTACTAAAATCTGTTCACCATCATTAACTTTTCGCGCCAGATTAAGAGCGCTCACATCGGTATTGGCAAGCACTCCACCGGCAGCGTTAATGGCGTCTTCTACTCGCGAATCCGCATCTAGACGTACCACACCCGGTTTCTTTACTTTCCCAGCTACGTGCACCAATACTTTTTGGGCAGCAACTGGCGAGGACACGACTGGGGAAGCGTCTGAGGAGTTTATCGACGTAGAGGAGGGGAAGGAGGAGGGCGAGGAGGTCTTGGCGGTCGGGGTTTTGCCTTGCGCCCAGCCCGCCATAACTGCCACAATCACGATTGCTACCAGTGCAGCGGCAACTACTGTCGGTGAGGGCACAAGTCGCGCTTTTAACCCACCTTGTTCAGAGCGTAATCGCTTTTCAGCTTGCTCTAGGAGTTGCTCTCCTTGGCGTGCAGCGCGGGAAGCGTGCAGGAATTGGGAACGAGTATAGCTTGGTTTTTCCTCAGGCATGGGGTGAAAATACTTCCTAGCGACTTACCTAGGCAAGATTTCTTCTGTCCCCAACAGCACCGCTTGTCATTATCTACTACTGGGGACAGGCTTTAGTTGTAATCCTCCCACACCCGGAGGGTGATTCCGCAAGCTTAAAGCACATAGCCAGCAACAGAAACCTATTCCCAGCAGATAGTCCCACACCCGGAAGGCGATTCCGCACCCGGAGTGTCATTCTGCAAGCACAAAGCACCTAAACACCAGCAGAAACCTATTCCCAGCAGATAGTCCCACATCAGGAGGGTGATTCTGCACCGGGAGGGCAATTTCACCAGCAAAACCCCTGGTAACCAGCACGCCCCTAACCATTCCACCCTCCCCAGACACTTCCGCCCTCCCAAAACCGCCAAAATCCCGCATCACCCAAACAATCAGGAGGGCGATTTTGTACCGGGAGGGTCATTTTGTATCCGGAGGGCGACTCTGCAACCACAAAGCACATAGCCAGCAGCAGAAACCTATTCCCAGCAGATAGTCCCACATCAGGAGGGTGATTCTGCACCGGGAGGGCAATTTCACCAGCAAAACCCCTGGTAACCAGCACGCCCCTAACCATTCCACCCTCCCCAGACATTTCCGCCCTCCCGACTCAACACCACAGCAGCCCAGAAACCACTCCACCCTCCTAGACCCGCAAAACCGCCCTAGCACTAAAAACCCAAAACCACAGGGCATTTCCCAGGCGGGAAACTTCAAATATCAGGCTTAACAGTCCTCTTGGGCTCGTAGTATTTCTAATGCCACTGCTAAATCTTTAGTCAGGGGCGCATTAACGGTCAGGTCTTTTTGGGTTCGTGGATGTGTAAAGGTCAAACTGACCGCGTGTAGCCACTGGCGTTCTAGCCCGAGTTGTTTCGCTTGAACCGGATTGCCTCCATAGATAGGGTCGCCCACAATACAGTGCTGAATTGCCTGCATATGCACCCTAATCTGATGAGTTCTCCCAGTTTCCAGATGAACTTGAACCAGAGAAGCCCCCAAAAACCGCTCTAAAGTGCGATAATGCGAAATAGCTGATTTCCCCCCCTCAACCACGGCCATTCTAAAATCTCGGGAGGGATGGCGACCTATCGGAGCCTCAATTGTGCCCTCTGCTGGTTCAATATACCCCTGAACCAGGGCGTGATAAATTTTTTGCACCTTGCGATCGTGAAAATCCCGCTTGAGAGCCTCAAAAGCAAGTTCCGTTTTCGCCACAACCATGACACCGCTAGTCCCCACATCAAGGCGATGCACAACCCCACAGCGTTCCTTCGGTCCCGAGGTAGAGATTTGGCAGCCCTTTGCCAAGAGCGCGCCAACAACGGTAGCTCCCTCCCATCCCGGCGCTGCGTGCGCAGCCATTCCTACCGGTTTATTAACCACCACTACATCGGCGTCCTCATAAAGGATAGGCAGCTCAGCTGGAGTTTCCAGGCTCTTTTCAGAAGTATCCGGTAACAGGATTTCCACCTGATCTCCCGCGAAAACTTCGTCCGATTTCCGAGGACGACGCCCATTAATTTTGAGGTCGCCCTGTTTTATTAGTTTGGCAACCAGAGAACGAGAAATCCCCATTTGCGAAGCAATTGCCTGATCTAGACGCATTTGAGAGACCGAATTTCCAAGGCGGATTGAAAGGTGCTCGCGCATTTTAGGCTCGCACACGCTCCGGCTTATAAGCATGATTCGTCTTTACCGAGGGAACGCCTAACACCACAAGAATCACTACGGATATTACTGCTACTACTATCGCAATATCGGCGATATTGCCTACAAACAGCGAGCGATAGTTCAAGAAATCAACGACGTGACCGCGAAATATCCCTGGTGGCTGCGCAATCCGATCCACAAGGTTTCCCAGCGCTCCACCCGCTAGCAGACCAAGAGATATTTGCCAGGAAGTAGCGGTCATATTACGTCCGCTCCAGATAATTATTGCTAAAACCACCAGAGCTATCAGCGAAAACACCCAGGTGAAACTCTCCGCGAGGGAGAAAGCAGCACCGGGATTGCGCACCAGTTGCAAACCGATAAAGTTCCCCAATAAGGGCTTGGGTTCTGCCCCGATTTCCAGAGTACGTAGCGCCCAGGTCTTGGTAGCTTGGTCAATAATCAACACCGGGATGGCCACGAACGCAAATATGACCAGAAGCGGTGCCAGTTTTCCCTTTTTTTGGTGTTTCATCTTCTTCCCAGGTCGGCTAAATCTAAATCTAACTTTAGGGGGTAATACCTAAATTTAATAAAAAAGTGGCGATGTCACCACTTTGGTGGTGGCATCGCCACTTTCACCCTCCAGGCAATATGGAAGGGACTATAAGCAAACTATTTATGCCTCTTGGGCATCTAGCTGACCGATTAAAGCGTGTAAATGTTCACGTACTTTCTGGCGGTAATCATTCTCGAATGCTTTGAGGTCATCTACTCGGGCTTCCAGGTCTGCCCGTTCGGATTCCAGCTGTTCTAGTACGCGACGACGTTCATCGTTTGCTTCCCGTACAATCTGGTCACCCTTGAGGCGGGAATCTTCCAGAATCTGGTCGGCTTCCTTTTGACCGTTGCGAACATATTCGTCATGTACGCGTTGCGCTAGAGCCAACATAGAAGTTGCATCTTCAGGCTGTTCAGCGGGGGCTGGCTGGGCAGCGGCTTGCGCATTCTGTTCTGCCTGTGCCAACTGTTCACGCAGCTGCTCGATTTCGGCGATTGCCTGCTGTGTCTCGGCTTGGGACTGTGCCAAAGCTGCTTGAGACTCTTGCTGTGTTTGCGCCAAGTGAGCCTGTAGCGCCTGGATTTGCTCGCCCGCCTGCGGATTACCCTCGGCAGCGGCAGCTTGATATTGCTGCACTTCGGCTTGCATTTGAGCAATCTGCATATTTGCAGTGTCCAGTTGCGCCTTGAGTGCGGCTACTTCTTCGTTATTGTCGCTGGAAGCGGGAGCTACCCCACCGGAAGCTGCCTGTTGGCGAGCTTCATCTAGCTCGGATTTTAAGGAAGCATTCTGATCTTGAAGTGTCGCGATAGTTTCTACGACCTCATCTAAGAACTCGTCTACTTCTTCCTGATCGTAGCCTTCGCGAAATTTGGTCGCCTGGAATTGCTTCCAGTGGACATCTTCAGCAGTCAGCAGAGCCATACCTGTCACCTCAGTTATCTATTTTCTTTCTCCCAGGGTAGGCATCTTACCTGCCGCGGGGAACTTCTGCGCTATAGGTTGCAGTTGGAAACAAGCATACCGGAGATCTGCTCAACTTCCACATCTTCAACAATAGTAACATCTGTGGCTTTCGGCAACATTTTAGGTATTTTTCTGCGGTTCTAACTCTGCAGCAGAACTAAAAATCAGCTAACGATAAAAATCCAAACCTTAATTAAGATTGTGACCAGCAAGAATAATACGATAAAACTCAAATCTAGGGCGATAGTCCCAAGCCGTAAAGGTTTAATGAATTTTCCTAAAAACCTTAGGGGCGGGTCGGTAATCCCAAAAATCAGATTACAGATAAACAGCGTAAACGAGTTACTAGGACGCCACGAGGGATTCAACGCCAAAACCCACGACAGCACCGCCCTAACTATTAACGCCAAAAGGTAGAGCTGAAGAAGTAATCTACCTATCTGACCAACCCAATAGACTAAAGCAACCATCTACTAGCTTTGATTAAAGAAGTCTTTTTTGGAACTCAGGGAGGACGCGCCCTCGTCTACTTGCACCGACTTTGGCGACAGCAAAAATACCCGGTTAGTTACTTTTTCTATTCCCCCATCGAGGGCGAAGCTAAGACCGGCAGCGAAATCAATCATTCGCCGTGCTTCCAGGTCATTCATTGCCCCCAGGTTCATAATTACCGGAGTGCCCTCTTTGAAGGCTTCCCCAATGCTTTGAGCCTCGTTGTAGGTGGTAGGACGAATAGTTACGATTCGTTTCAGCTCTACTGCGGGTTCTGCGGAAGATTTGACCGCATGGGGAAAACGCACCGCTGGTTCTACTATCCGAGGACGAGGGGCGGGGACTTCAGAGTCGGGAACTTCGCTTTGTAGCTCGTCACTGTAAGCTTCGTTCTCTTGCGGTTCGGATAGACCGAAATAGTCCATCGTTTTCCTCAAAGCGCCCATCAGGTTCTCCTTCTTTTAATGCGGGTCTATAGAAACGTTAATTGTCGTAAAGGTTTTTTTGAAGTATTGCCACGGCGTGTTTTGAAAAACACAAATAAAAAAGCACAGTTCAGCCGGAAGTAAGTTTAGTTTTCCCTAGAATAATCCCCGCGAAACGTCCGGTAGCGTTATCACGCCGATATGAATACAGGTTACGGTCTTCAAAGGTGCAGCGTTTAGACACAAAAGTAATGCGTGCTCCTGCCGCCCTAAGCTGCGAAATTACTCCGGCTTTCAAATCCAGACCGGGACTGCCTTCCCGAGTGCGTGACCAAGCAGCCGGGACGTGCCCGGTAACGTGTCGGCGCATCGCTTCTGGAACTTCATAGCAGGCTCCGCAGATTGCCGGACCGATAGCAGCATATATTTTGCCGTTTTCTGCCCCCAGTTTGCGCATTGCGATTACGGTTTCTCGCACAATTCCGGTTACTGTCCCGGCTCTACCGGCATGGACAGCTGCTACCAGCAATCCGTCATCGGAGGAAAGCAGTAGGGGAACGCAATCGGCAACCATTACGGCCGCTGCGGGGGTGGTTAAACCCAGTTCAATGAACTCCCGGCTATCAATAATTACCGCGTCCCCTTCGGCAGGAGCGTCGGTATAACCGGGGTGAACTTGCACCACCCGATTGGAGTGGGTTTGATGCATCCAAACCACTTTCCGTCCAATTGCATCGGCTACAATCCTCCGGTTCTGCGCAACTATCTCTAAGTCATCACCTACGTGATTTCCCAGGTTAAGAGTTGCATATGCTCCAGTTGATTTTCCACCAATCCGATTGGTAAAAACTGCTTGCGCACCGCCTATTTTAAACATGGCGACCTACCGCATAAAGTCGGGTACATCCAGTCCCGATTCGCGCTCGTCGTCCTCGAATACCCGAGGCACGGTGAGCGTAGAGTCATCTTCGCTCCGGTTATTTATTCCAAAGTTATCCTGGTAGCTACGTCCGCTGCCCCCTTCGTTGCGGTTAAAAGCATCTCTGGAGGGAGGGGTCACCGGTAAGCGGTGCGCCCCTCCTGAGGTGCTAACTCGGGGTAAATCTCCAACGCTGCGTTCGTCCTCTTTTAAGGCTGCTCGGCGTGGAAATGTGGGGATAGAGGTAGTGAGCGTGGAGTCCTCGGAGCTAACCGGCGTTTCTTTCACCGCCGGAGCGCTGGTGGAAGTATTTTCAGACCGCGCGGCAGAGCCGGGAACTTTCGGTTCTGATTTCATGCTTTTAGCTTTACCTTTAGCGGTTCTAGGCTCATCAAATCCGGCAGCGATAATGGTTACTCTGATTTGGTCGCCCAGGGATTCGTCTACGTTGGCACCGAAAATGATATTGGCTTCGGGGTGTACCATTTCCCTGACCATATCGGCAGCGCGGTGTACCTCGATTAGCCCCATATCTGAGCCGCCTTGGAAGAACATCAACACCCCGAGTGCTCCATCAATATCGGCTTCTAGCAGCGGGGACATAAAGGCGGCTTCGGCGGCGCGAATCGCGCGATCCTCGCCGGTGGCAGAACCAATCCCCATTAGGGCGGTTCCTGCTCCTTTCATCACGCTTTTTACGTCTGCAAAGTCTACGTTGATGAGGGCGGAGGTGGTAATCAGGTCAGTTATGCCCTGTACCCCGGAGTGGAGGACTTCATCAGCAGCGGCAAAGGCATCAACGATTGATATGTTTTGATCGGAGATTTCTAGGAGGCGATCATTGGGAATCACGATAATGGTATCGACTTCTTTACGCAGCGCCTCTACCCCGGCTTCTGCCTGGGTTTGACGGCGTTTGCCCTCGAAAGCAAAGGGTCTGGTTACTACCCCGATAGTGAGTGCTCCCATTTCTCGGGCTACTCGCGCCACAATCGGAGCGCCACCAGTGCCAGTTCCGCCCCCTTCACCGGCGGTCACGAACACCATGTCTGCACCTTGTAGGGTGTCTTTTATTTCTTCTTCGTTGTCGGCGGCTGCCCGTTCACCGACTTTGGGGTCGGCTCCTGCCCCTAGACCGCGAGTTTCTTCGCGACCGATGTCGAGTTTTACATCAGCGTCGGACATCATCAGTGCTTGAGCATCAGTGTTAATGGCGATAAATTCAACGCCTTTTAATCCGAAATCAATCATGCGGTTTACGGCGTTTACCCCGCCTCCGCCGATGCCTACGACTTTAATATCTGCCAGGTTAGTGTCTGGTACTGTCACGGTCGCCCTCCGATATAACCCTAAACCTTTAGTTTAGGGTTAGTATTGTTTGCCCTCTTGGTCAAACGAAAATCCTACGTAATAGGATTCGTTCAGCAAGTATTATCGGCGCGTGTTGCGGATTTTGCTCAAAAACTATTCTCAGCCCGCCCTCGTCCTATTATGAAAGATATAAGTATCGACCCGAGGAGGAAGTATGTCCACCATTTTTACTCGCATTATCTCCGGGGAAATTCCTGGACATTTTTGCTGGAAAGACGATATTTGTGTCGCTTTTGCCGATATTAATCCCATCACCCCGGGACACGTATTACTGGTTCCGCGCCGGGAGGTCGAAAACTATTGGGACGCTCCCACTGAGGAACTGCAACATCTGATGAAAGTGGCACAAATTATTGGACGTGCCCAGCGCGAGGCTTTCGCCACTGAGCGCTCCTGTCTGAGCATCGCCGGGTTTGATGTACCCCACCTGCATTTGCACTTAATCCCGGCAAATTCGATGGAGGACATCAAATTTGCACACGCCCACCCCGCCTCTAAGGAAGATTTAGCAGACAGTATGCATCAGTTACGTAGCGTTTTAGCTGCCCAGGGATATAGACAGGAAGCAGAGCAGGACTGTTAGCCTCCTCAGACCACCCGCAAAGGTACACAGGTACGTACAGCTCTAGGAACAGGTAGCCCCAGACTCTCGCCGGCTAGTTACTTTAATCAGTTGGCATCTAGGCGCTCTAAGGACTTGACGCTTCGCCGCTCTTAGGATTCGCGCAGATAGCGACGCAAATACTCAAGTTCACTTGCGTCAAACCAAGAAAGCGGCTCTGCTGCTAGCTGCTGCCACAGCTCAAGCCCCTGGGCGGTACTTTTTGCATTTTCTGCGCCCGTAATATCAGTGTTTTTCCCCGCCTCTATATCGTTTACCCCAAGCGGCTCATTACTAGCTGAACCATCGGGAGTGCTAGTAAAATCTCCGCGACACCAGGCTTTAGCTTGCGCCATGGTAATCGCACGTCTTACCTGTTCACAAAGGGGAAGATTTTCGCTCAAATCAAGATGCACACTGACCAGGCGCTGCCAGGGAAAAGCGTCTTTTACCGCCAAAACCCCGGGAGCGGTCTGCCCATTCAGCTCGCTTATATCTGCATCTAAGGCTGCAACTATGCGACCTTGATAGCCCTCGATAACTTTCCCCAAGCAGTCCATAGCTGCCATAGACATTGCCATATCCTCTGCTTGCTCACTATCTAGAGGATCCAGCCCCCAAAGATCGCTAAAGCTCTGATTGCCCGTCCAACAATAGGGCGAATATAGCTGTGGCTCAAAAAGGTCGTTGGCTGCCAGGGGGAGGTAGATTCGCACATACTGATTCTAACCAATAACCTCTTACTTACCTCTATCAACACCACCCACAGCCACACTTCTCCAATTTTACTAATCTCACTTTAATGATTACTTAATACTTGGCTTTACACAGCCCTTACAGGTACTTTTGCCCCGCAGGTAAAAGTGATCTAGCTCTCTAATAACGCGCAAGCGATAACCGGCAGTGACGCCCGTTCCCCCAACGCCCCTAACGGACTAGGGACCGAAATTTCTCAATTTAAAGGAACCAAGCCCATGAGCCTAGCACTTAGGCAGCCCTTCCTCCGGGAAGTAGCGCCAGCAGAATCCAGCCCTATACACAGCGAGCAACCCGCCCGCGAACTATTTCCACCAGGAAAACCAATAGTTACTATCTGCCCTCAAGACGGATCAAACTCCGGACCGGTAGCGATAATCTGTCCCGAACTCCCCCAGATTCCCCTCAGCCCAAAATATGGAGCTCTTGAAGTACAAACACTCCTACCCCCATCAAAAGTAAAACCAGAAGTACTGTCCACCTCGAAACAAGCCGAATCCCTCAGCGCTCTACCTCAGATAAAACCGTGGGTAGCCGCGGCAGTAAAAACCATATTTGAAGTGTTTTCTGGCAGACGCTCCGTACAAGCAACCGCCAACTGGTTTACCGCCGAACTGCGCAAACCTTTTCTTGCATTAGCACGCAGCGAACTTCACCATCCGTTACCCCAGCCGATTCAAGTACGACGCATCTGCTACCGGCGAGTAGGTGAAGGAACCCTCGGATTTGACGGAATAGAAGTAGCAGTCAGCATCAATGACGGCTCCCGGGTACGCGCAGTAGCCATGCGTCTAAAACCCTGGGGAAAAACCTGGCGAATCTGCGCCCTCGAAATCGGATAAATACACCGGAAAAGACCCTCAAATCCGATAAGGACGCAGACCGTGCAAACCCCACAAACTAGCGGCGTTTCTTAGCTTTCTTTTGGGCGCGGCGTTGAGCACGATTACCACCATTAGCGGCCACTTGCCGAGCAGCGTCACCACCGAATGCCGCACCCTGCTCAGACTCTCCAGCGTTCGCCGGTAGAGCCTTTGAGGATTCCTTATGTCCGGTATCCCCCATTACCGAGCCTTCAGCCAGAGCCTTCTTTTTAACCTGCTCTTCTTGCTGCTTTTCTGCCTCCAGTTGTTGTTCATAGACTTGCTGGAACTGGTGAGAGAAGTTAAAAATACCGGTAATAGTATCTTCACGCACCTGCCCCATCATGTTCTCGAACATGAGCGCGCCCTCGGACTTGTATTCCACCAAGGGGTCACGCTGCCCCATAGCTCGCAGACCAATACCCTCTTTCAGGTAGTCCATCTCGTAAAGGTGCTGTTGCCACAGCCTATCCACCGTAGCCAGCAAAACGCGGCGCTCCAATTTCGCCATCGGCTGGTCGCCAAGCTGATCAATCGCAATCGGGTTCTCGTTTACCTGATCCAGAATCTCTTCATAGGCATCGGCAATATCGTTTTGCAGCATTTCCTCTAGTTCAGAGGCGGTGATATGCAAGAAATTGCCGTCCTCGTCCTTTAAATCCGACAGCGAAGCCCGAACCGGATAGAGGGCGCGCAGGTTATTCCAAAGCTTCTCCAAATCCCATTCGTTAGAATCAGCCCCCTCGGCGGTAGCCTGAGACACTGCCTCTTTAATTAAGCTGCGCATATAGGAGGGAACCAGCTCGTCAAGATCAATTTCCTTTTGCAGAACCTCTTGGCGTTCCCGATAAATCAAATCACGCTGATCAGTCATTACGTCGTCATATTTGAGGACGTTCTTACGAATCTCGAAGTTTTGAGCCTCGGTTTGATGCTGAGCAGATTGAATCCGCCCTGACACCAGCTTGGATTCCAAAGGCAAATCTTCTGGATACATGGAAGAATTCATAAAGCGGGTAACAAACGCCGCCATATTCTTCTTCATTAGCGGATCGTCCATTGCCAAGTAGAAACGGGATTCCCCCGGGTCACCTTGACGACCAGAACGCCCTCGCAACTGGTTATCAATCCGGCGCGCATCGTGGCGTTCAGTACCGAGGACGTACAATCCCCCCAGTTCCACGACCTCTTCATGCTCGTCAGCAACCTCTGCCTCTGCCTCAGATAAAGCATCCGACCAGGCTTTACGCCATTCATCGGGAGTTTCTTCCGGGTCAAGTCCCTGCGAACGCAACTTCTGGTCAGCAATATGTTCCGGATTGCCACCCAGCATAATGTCGGTACCACGACCAGCCATATTGGTGGCCACCGTAACCATGCCTTTACGTCCCGCCTCGAACACCACCTGCGCCTCGTGAGCGTGCTGTTTAGCGTTAAGCACATTGTGAGGCACGCCGGCCTCGTCCAGCATTATCGAAAGCTCCTCCGACTTGGCAACATCGGTAGTGCCCACCAGAATCGGCTGACCTTTCTCGTGACGTTCCTTAATATCCTCCACGATTGCCTTGAGTTTTCCGCGCCGGGAAGGATAAACCAAATCCGGCTGGTCAATGCGAATCATCGGTTTATTAGACGGAATCGGAAGTACCCCAATCTTGTAGGTATTCATGAACTCGGCCGCCTCGGTTTCAGCCGTACCGGTCATGCCCGCAAGTTTGTTGTACAGGCGGAAATAATTCTGCAAAGTAATGGTGGCCAGAGTCTGATTCTCGGCTTTGACCGGGACGTGTTCCTTGGCCTCGATTGCCTGATGCATTCCCTCGTTGTAGCGCCGTCCCTCCATGACGCGACCGGTGTGTTCGTCTACGATTAGCACTTCCCGGTTGCGCACAATATAGTCGCGATCCCGTTTGAACAGCTCTTTTGCTTTAATCGCATTGTTGAGGAACCCGATTAGGGGCGTGTGGGAGGCTTCGTAGAGGTTATCAATTCCCAGGAAGTCCTCTACCGCGGCGATTCCCACATCGGTAACCCCCACGGTATGTTTCTTTTCATCTACCTCGTAATCCATGTCTCTTTCCAGGCGGGTCACCAGGGAAGCAAACTTGTTATACCACTGGTCAGCTTCACCTTGGGCAGGACCGGAAATAATCAGCGGAGTCCGCGCTTCGTCAATGAGAATCGAGTCCACCTCGTCCACGATGGCGAAATTGTGACCACGCTGCACAATGTCCTCTACTCGCTGCACCATATTGTCGCGCAGGTAGTCGAACCCGAACTCGTTATTAGTACCGTAAGTAATATCCGCTTGGTACTGTTTTACCCGCTCGGTTGGGGTTTGCCCATTGACGATACAGCCCACGGTTAGCCCCAGGAAGCGATAAACCCGCCCCATCAGTTCACTTTGATAGCTGGCCAGGTAGTCGTTCACCGTGACGACGTGCACGCCCTTGCCGCTAAGGGCATTTAGGTAGCTGGGCATGGTGGCAACCAGGGTTTTACCTTCACCGGTTTTCATCTCGGCGATATTGCCGTTATGGAGGGCGATACCCCCCATTACCTGCACGTGATAGGGCTTTTGCTTGAGGACGCGCCAGGCGGCTTCCCGCACGGTAGCGAAAGCGTCCACCAGGATTTCATCTTCACTGGCTCCATGTGCCAGTGCGTCTCTAAATTCAGCAGTTTTATCTTTCAGTTCTTCATCGCTTAACTCAGCGTATTCGTCCTCTTTTGCGAGTACTTCGCTGGCTTTACGGTCAAGACGCTTCAGGGTGCGTCCCTCACCCATTCGCAAGATTTTTTCAAAAAAAGACATTAGTTCTCCCGTGTTTTCGCTCCAGTACAGATTCTATAATTGCTTATAGCAAAACCACGATTAGGTTTTCCTCAGGGCTTAGCGGAACAAGGTTGCCCCAGGTAAAACTAGATTCCGAGCTTTATGGTTCGCGGGTGTGTTAGCGCTGGATAACCACCTTTTGCTTTAGTTCATATCAGGCCAAGCCCTGTACCGAGTGAGTCCCGATACTGTGGGGCGAACCTTGATAGGACGCACGTCACCTCGACATAGCAAGGGTCACGCCCTGCGCGAGTGCGTCCTAGGTAAATCGCGCTGAGCGCGTCCTATCTCGACCGCGGTGGCTTCATTCTAGCTAGATTGTGACGGGTACGCCCTAGCTAGATTCCTAGCAGCAATCCGAGCTAATCCCCTAGCAGCGCGAGCAGCTCAAGTTACGGTCTTAAATTTACCCGTCGGTTTTATGTTCCCAGCTTTGTTCGCAGGTGATCGCCCCCAGCCTTGTGTGCTTGTTTTACGCCCTTCAAGCCTGTTCGCCGGTTTTACGCCCCTAGTTTGGCGCGTAACTCCCGCGCCATATCGGTATCTTCCCAGGTGAACCCGGAACGCCCGAAATGCCCGTAGGCGGCGGTGCGCGAATAGATAGGTCGGCGCAGCGAAAGCCGGTCGATAATAGCGGCCGGACGCAAATCGAAAGTTTCCCGGACTGCCTGCAAAATCTGGGTCTTATCCGCTTTTTCGGTACCGAAGGTTTCCAGTTCCATCGAAACCGGGTGCGCCGAGCCGATAGCGTACGCCACCTGCAGTTCCGCCCGATCTGCAAGTCCGGCTGCCACCACGTTCTTGGCTACCCACCTGGTCGCATAGGCGGCGGAGCGATCAACTTTGGAAGCGTCTTTTCCAGAGAACGCACCCCCGCCGTGGCGCGCCATGCCTCCATACGTGTCCACAATGATTTTCCTGCCGGTAACGCCAGTATCAGCGGCCGGGCCTCCTAATATGAAGCGTCCCGCCGGGTTTACGAGGGTGCGGAAATCACTATCCTCAACCCAAGGCACCTGGGCGATAACCGGGTCAATCACCGCGGATTTTACTTCTTCGCGCAGGTCTTTTAGGTTTGCAGATGCCCGGTGCTGGGTAGAGAGCACGATGGTGTCGAGCCCTACCGGGCGTCCGTCCTCGTAACGTACCGTCACCTGGGTTTTTCCATCGGGGCACAGGTAGTCGAGGATTTTTTCGCGCCGTACTTTTTCGAGCTGCTTTGCTAAGCGGTGCGCCAACCAAATCGGGGCGGGCATTAAATCAGGGGTTTCGTTGCAGGCGTAGCCGAACATCATCCCTTGGTCGCCGGCTCCCTGCTGGTCAAAAGCATCTACTGCTAATCCTTCGCGGGTTTCCCACGAGTCTTGCACCCCTTGAGCAATGTCGGGGCTCTGGCGGTCGATAGATACCAGCACTCCGCAAGAATCTCCATCGAAACCGATATCAGAGGAGGTGTAGCCGATTTCATTGATAGTTTCACGCACCAAGGTTTGCAGGTCTACATATCCAGAAGTGGTGATTTCCCCGGCCAGATGTACCTGCCCGGTGGTCGCCATAACTTCCACGGCAGACCGGGCTTCCGGGTCTTGTTCTAACAGGGCATCGACTATGGAGTCGGCGATGCGGTCACAGACTTTGTCGGGGTGACCACTGGTTACGGATTCAGAAGTAAAAATCGACTGCTTTGGGCTCATGGTTTCCAGTTTATGGCAGGGCTGGCGGTTGCGGGAATTTCGGGACTTTTTTGGGAGGTGGGCGAGGGGGGACGAGAGAAAGGAGAGGAAGGAGAGGAGGAAGGGTGAGAGGGGAAGGAAGGGAAGAAGGGGAAAGAGGGCGAGAAGGAAAGGAGAGGAGGGGAAGGAGAGGAGGGGAAGGAGGGCGTAAGCGGAGTTAAGCGTTAGAAGTCACCATAATGAGTTCCACAAGCGTCACCGGTCACCATAATGCGCCCTTATTATGTCACCAGAGGGTGCTCCAGTACCCCGATAGGTCTCCCTTTAAAGGTTCAGGTTTACCTATACAGTTGTACCCATTACGGTCAATCGACTGTATTAACTGTAATATCCGTCTTAAAGTTTTCTTGTCTTGCTTCAGCCAATACTGAAATTCTTCCCAAGAATAATCTGTCCACGCCTTAATCACCGGGCAGAACCTCGTGAACAGCGCCGCCTGTACGGTCCATCTGCGCTATTGAGCTGCGCAAACGCTTCATATTGGATTCTGAATAGAACGGATCAATAGACACCTCAAACGGTATCCGCTTCTCCCGCACGACCTTTGCAGCAAACATGGTGTATGCACTGGTAGCCGTAAGCCCCAGTTCTTTACACGTAGCTTCAAGAGATTTTTTCAAACTAGCATCCATCCGAAAATTGACAGTTGCTTGTGCCACTTCAATCACTCCTTAAATACAAACCTCAACTTTTGAAGTACATATTACAGCTTTTACAACACAAATGGATAGTTTTTTACATTTTGCACTCAACTACCATCACGTTCACCAGTCTGAGACCCCCACTTACACAGGCTCCCACCCCCTTAGTCGGCGCGGGAGGGTGTTTTGTCACCTTCTCCGCGCCGGAGGGCGTTCCTGTACCGGGAGGGTGATTTTGTCCGGGGAGGGCGATTCTGCACCCCCCCACAAGCCACCACAGCCACAACACCGACACTTCCACCCTCCTGAGCCAGCCCCACCCTCCTGAGCCAGTTTCGCCCCCCACTCTTCTCCCCCCCTCCCTGCGGAGCGATTTCACCGGAGCAATCTAGGGAACGGGAAACACCGCCAGCCCCCTCACCCAGAAGAAAAAGGGACTAAGAAACAGCATCACACCCTATTTACGCAACACACCCCTTATGTATTAGAGTTATTTAATGAGAAAACGGCACCTCTTTTATAATCTAGCCTGTGGATAACTTTCGCAAAATTTGCCTCGGAAATAGACACGACAAAAAATGCGCAAACTCTATTAATTCAGGCACTTATTTTCCTATTCTTTTAACAGTTACTAGCTTTTCTTTAGTAACTTTTATATAAATAAAAATAAACTTAAAGCATTTAAATTAATAAAAATCAAGGGCGAATCTTAAAATGCTTAAAAAGCATAATTTTAGGCATTTACTCGTGAGAATCGGCGAATCGGCTGCCCTCAGCCCCCACCAGATCCTCGCCACCACCTTCCTCTCAAGATTGACGCGACAAGGAACCGAGAGCAAGACGCCCAGTAACAACCAGCCGAACCGAGCATGAGGTAACGATTGCTTCAATCCGAGCTGATTTTCCACGCTGAGAGCGTGCGCACCCTCATGTTTGTCCCGCATCTCATGCTTACCCTCCATCTCTTGCTCGCCTCCTGGAACAAAACCCAGTGCGCTTCATGCTCAAGTTTCACCGCGTTTATCCGGAACGTAAATGAAACGAGAACCCACCCATCCCAAAGCAATTACAACGAAAATGCAACTCATTAGATTGCGTTGCATTTGCTTTGCACGCAAACTAAAATAAATCCCATAGACAGGAGGCAAATATGCGAGAATCCGCATTCTTGGAGTTCAAATCAAGAGTCAGCAACACCTTCCTCAAGATTGTAAGCGCCTACGCGAACTTCCATGACGGTGAAATACTGTTTGGATTTGATGACACGGGAAGCAAGGTCGGTCTTGAACACCTAGATGAAACCTGTCTCGCAATCGAAAACCGCATTAATGACTGTGTTACCCCACGTCCCAGATTTTCTATCCAGATAAACCCAAAGGACAGGACTATCCGTCTTCACGTGCAGGAAGGTCCCAATAAACCCTACCTTTACAACGGGAAAGCGTACCGCAGGAGCGACAGCTCCACGGTCGAAGTCGATAGGATTGAGCTGAATCGCCTGGTGTTAGAGGGAGAGAACCTCTCCTTTGAAGAACTTGACTCCCCCGAGAAAAATCTGGAGTTTAAGACTTTATCCGCAGCTCTTCACGATCAGCTAGATATTTCAGATACCAGCATAGATGTTCTTAAAACCTTGGGGTTAATGGGGACGAATGGTTTCAACCGTGCCGCTGCCATATTGTCCGATAAGAACAGTTATCCCGGAATCGACATCATCAAGTTCGGTGCTTCCATTAACGAAATCTTGGATCGCACCACTGTCGAGCACGTTTCTGTTCTACAGCAGCTAGACACCGCTATGGAGGTTTTCGATCGTTATTTGCGCTTTGAGAAGATTGAGGGCGCGACCCGATTCACCAAAGATTTGGTTCCGCGCGAAGCTTTCCGGGAAGCAATCGCTAACGGCTTGGTTCACCGGACTTGGGATATTAATTCTCGCTTACGGGTTAGTATTTTCCCTGATCGCGTCGAGGTGTGTTCTCCGGGAGGTCTTCCGACTGGGCTTTCAAAAGAAGAGTATTTACGAGGACGAGTATCTGTGCTCAGGAACCCGATTTTGGCGGAGGTTTTCTTTCGTCTGGGACTGATTGAGAAGTTCGGGACCGGTATTTTGCGTATTCGCGAGTCCTATCGTGATGAAAAAGAGCTTCCCAAATTTGAGCTTTTAGATAACTCCATTACGGTTACTTTACCTTTTATTGGTTCGTTATCGCAGATGTCTCCCCAGGAAGAACTGCTACTAAATTCCATGCTGCGGGGTAGGTACTATTCACGTTCTGAACTGGATTTACGTTCTGGCTTTGACAAGTCAAAAACAATCCGATTGCTGAACTCCCTGCTAGATAAGCAGTTAATTCTTGCGCATGGGGAAAGCAGAGCCCGGAGGTATTCCCGGCTTTGAGAAGCATATTTTCGGGTGAGGACGACGAGCAGGAAAGATTAGGACGAGAACGCAAACGGGCTTAGGTTAGGGCGTGTTCGCGGGGAGGACGAGGATAGGAACATCCCGGCTATTAGCTTTGATGGATTCTAAGGAGTACCCTTGCGCCAAAATGAGCATCCGCAAAGCACGAACAGCACAAGAATCAGCATTCAAACCGCCCACGCCTGACAAAAACACCCTCCCAAGACCAAAACACCCTCCCGAAACGCTCTAAAACCCTCAAAACAAGCGGTCAGCCCTAAATCAGGAGGGTGAAACTGTCACGGGAGGGCGATTCTGCATTAGGAGGGCAATTCTACACACCCCCACCAACAGTTCCAGGCACGACACCAACCATTCCACCCTCCCAAGACCAAATCACCCTCCCGAAACGCTTAAGAACCCCCAAAACAAGCCGTCAGCCCTTAATCAGGAGGGTGAAACTGTCACGGGAGGGCGATTTTGCACACCCCCGCAAGCAGTTCCAGGCACGACACCGACATTTCCGCCCTCCCGAGACCAAAACACCCTCCCCAACCCGGCAGCAACGCCCAACCAGGCGGCACAGCCGCCCTCAATCGCTAGCTCCGCTGAATCCTGCTCCCACCCGACACTAACCACCCTGCACTACCCACCCGGCGCTACCAACACAGCGCGACCAACACGCCAACTTAATCTGGGTTCAAAGTCCTCAGCACCCAAGGCTCCAGCTCCAGACAAGGCTCCGCACAAACCCCCAAAAAAACAAAAACCCCCAAAAACACAAACCCCTAAAACGCAAGCCACCAAATAAGAGCCATCAAACAGCCATCACAAATCCAGCTATTATTCTTCAGCTCCCCGACCGTCCCCGGTGGGCACAACCAGTACCGGGCAGGTCGAGTGCGCCAGCACTGATTGCGAGGTGGATCCCATCAACACCCCGGCGAATCCTCCACGTCCCCGCGTCCCTACTACCACCAGCTCAACGGCGGTTGAAAATTCGGTTAGCAGTGCTGCCGGGTTTCCGTCCAGGGCATGAGCATGGATTTCAACCCCACTACCAGCACTTTCTGCTTTGCATATGGCTTTTAGCTCGTCACGCACGTCCCGCAATATGCTTTCTCGATCCACTGTTGCAGGCAACCAGGCGAGGACACCCGCCGATGATGCCATCGGAACCGCGTCCACGGCGGTCAGTTGCGCTCCCCAGAGCGCCGCCTCTTCAATGGCTCGCCGCAAGGATTTGCGCGATCTGCTCGAACCGTCTACCCCAATTACGATTTTCTTTACTGGCGTGAACTGTTGGTCGGCGCCTCTGCCGGGAACCACCACTACTGGGCAGCGTGAATATGCTGGTAACGCGGATGATGTGGCTCCCAGTAGTCTGTCTGCGAATCCGCCTGTTCCCCTAGTGCCGACGACTATCAAATCGGCTTGTTCTGACAGTTGCACCAGTACCGCCGTCGGGTCACCGGGCTCTACTCGCCCTTCCGCCTGGTAGCCTAGCTTTGCTAAGTGGGTGAGCGTCTCGTCTACTACGGTTTGTGCGCTGGCGCGAATTACATCGTTGTCTATTACCGCGAATCCGCTTTCCATTGATGCTGCCGTGTATGAGGGTAAAGCGTATGCGCATACAAGTTGTAACTGGGCGTTGTTTAGTTTTGCTCTCGCCGCAGCCCATTCGGCGGCTTGGAGTGCTTCGCGCGAGCCGTCTACCCCAACTAGGATGTTTGGTTTTCCCGCCATCTCTTTTGCCCTTTCCGCTACGCCTTTACCTACTGGTTTCTATTTTATAGGGCGCGCTAAGGGGTCGGGCTAGATTAGGTATATTTGGTTAGGATTTTTTCTTTGTGCTGGCTGAGGGCGTGCTGTTGGGGACGCTGCGGGTTTTGGTCTGCTTCATAGGAGGGGGAAAGAGGGCGTGCCCGGCTGGGGTTTTTGGAGTCGCGGAGTTTTTTCGCCCGTTCTACGCGGCTTAGTCTTGGAGATTCGGTATCTGTCGCTGCCAGAGGGGCTGCGCTAATCGCGAATAATCTTTTTATTTCCTGGGTGCCAGTTTCTCCAGTAGCTTCGCTGGTCGTACCGATAGTTTCGCTGGCTTTTTTGACTGCACTGTTATCACTTTTTATGCTCGTCATGGGTGTTTCTGTATTTTGGGCAGCGCTGCCAGAACCGGCGTATTCTTCTCCACTCACGCCCGATCCCGAGGGCCCCGACGACCCCGACGCCCCCGGAGAGGCCGGTGAAGCATCCGACCCCGGTAACCCCAGCGACCCTGGTGACACATCCGAGCCACCTGAGCCACCCGAGCCCGCAGATCCAGCTCCCGCTGAACCAGAACCACCAGAACTACCGGAATCACCCTCACCCGTATCCTTATCTTTCCGGTTCTTCCGCAAATACCGCACCACGATTGTGCCTCCGATAGCGCAGATTATTATCGGGATTATCATCCACCAGCGCAGAGCATCCCACCAGGTAGGCCCACTTTCATTCATTGGGGGGGCTTGGTTTAACGCGATTCGCTCTGCAGTTACTACTAGGCGGTGGGTGTTGATTCCGTAGGGCGTGCAGGTGAAGAGGGTTAGCAGGTCACGCCCAGCTTGAGCTTCAAATAATTCTAGCTGTGTGGGTTTAATAATGTGGATTTCTTTTACTTTGTAGGCGAGTTTTTGTCCGGCTACCTGCACGTAGGCTATGTCGCCGACTTGTACGTCTGTTAATCCGTCAAATAGGCTGGCGGTTCTCATACCTGAATGGGCGGTGAGTACCGCGTTTACTCCTTTTCCGCCTACTGGCAGTCCGGTTCCGAATAGGTGTCCGGCTCCGCGCGCGATGGCGTCATCTTCGGTGCCGTGCCGTACTGGGAGGTCGATTTTTGCTGCTGGCACGACTAGGCGTGCCATGATGTCTCCGGGGAGGGTCGCTAAGTATTCTTGGTATTCTTCTGACCCGGTTTTGGTCATTTGATACAGGTAGGGGTCGAGGATGGGGATTCCGCGAATGCGGGCGTTGTATTTTTTGGCTTGTTCTAGTAGTTGTTGCGCTTTTTCTGGTTGAGTTTCTAGTTTTTTCATTTCTTGTGCTTGTTGCCGCGCGATATCTCCGATGTGGATGTTTCCGGCAAATACGGCTACTACTGGGTAAAGTAGCAGTAGCGCGCCTACTATGGTCAGTACGCTGATTAGGATTTTCCGCATGATTTTCTCCCCTCCTTTCTACCGGTATATATTTTTAGGTGATTACCGCTTCCTTTAGTTTAATCAGTTCTTAATGGAACGAAAACTTTTATCGCTGTATATCTTTTTAAGGAGCGCTAACCCTACTGGCTGTTATGGGGTTGCTCCTCTATTTTCGATTATGAGGACGAGCCGCGATTTTAGATAGGGTTGTCCTCTGTTTTACCGATAACAGCCAGTAGGGTCGTGTTTAGAGATAATACTTTGACCTTTTAGTTTCGTTTTCTTTCAAATAGGGTTATGGTCACGGCCGCCAGTAACAGGGATAGCCCGATTAGTAATACTTGCAGGGAACCGGCGTGTCCGGACAGGGGCAGTTTTCCTTCGGGGTAGTTAACTACTTTCAGGGTTTTATCTCCCCCGGTTACGGTGTTTACATTTCCGTTTTGTTTATCTATTGTTACCGTACCGTTCGCATCTACCTGGAATTCTATTGCCTGTGGCAGGAGGGCGTATCCGGGGTATGTCTGGGTTTCTACTAACCGATATTTAACTCCGGGCATAACCGTTAGCGTAGCTTTCCCGTCGTTTCCGGTGGTTATGTTTTGTACTGGTTTCTCAGGGTTAGCAGCTTCGTATAAATCGAATTTTACGTTCTCTAGGGGGATATCTTTATCGGATACTTTGTTTAGAGCGATATCGATTGTCTGTATTGGTTCCTTCAGGTTTGGGAAGTAGAACTCGTTATCAACCAAATCTCTATAGATTTTACTAATCCTGCGCTGAACTACACCATCAGACTTAACTTTCAAGACTGCAGCATTAGTATTCCGCTCATAACCCGCAGGAGCCTCAACCTCTTGCAACGTGTAATACTCATTTACCTGCAAATCAGAAATCTCAAGACCGTCCTTACCAACGACATACTCCCCAAGCCTATTAGCCTCATCAACCTTCTGCCCCTTATACAAGACAAACTTAGCACCCTCTAAAAGCTCGCCATCAGCAGCAGAACACATCTTCGAAGCAACCGTACAGTTCCTCACAAGCGCAGAATCCGTAACCCCCAACTTAAACAACTTAAACTTCACCGCAGGAGGCGCAGCTTTCTGGTTAGGAACAAAAATCTTATTATCTACAAAAAACTCTGAACCAGCATCCGTTTGATACTTAGCCTTACCATCAGCATCAACCTCAAACGTTAAATCAGTACGATTAACCTGATAACCAGCCGGGGACGTAACCTCTACCAAGCTATAAGTCTTACCCACCTGCAAACCAGGAATCTTCAACCCATCCTTGCCAACAGTAAAATTGTCCCCAACCTTATGAGCCTGATCAAGTACAGTCCCCTCATACAAGGCAAACTCAGCACCCTCCAAAAGCTCACCATCAGCAGCAGAACAAGAACTCCAATCACAAACCGCTAAATCCTTAACCCCCAACTTAAACAACGAAACCTCAGGTTCCACAGCCTTCAAGTTCGGGAAATAAAACTCGTTATTAACAAGTGTTTTAAAGAATTTCCCGCGCCCAACCCGGACTCGCCCCCCAGTCTGAACTTCCAAGGGTGCAGGATTAGGATTCACCTCATAACCCGCAGGAGCCTCAATCTCTTTTAACGTATATTTACCCGTCTGCAAACCAGGAATCTCAAGCCCGTCCTTACCAACGACATACTCCCCAAGCCTATTAGCCTCATCTACCCTCTGCCCCTTATACAAGACAAATTTAGCACCAGCAATAAGATCACCATCAGCAGCAGAACAAGTCTTTTGACCCGTCGTACAGCTCTTCACAAACGCAGAATTCGTAACCCCCAACTTAAACAACTTAACCGTCACCCCAGCAGGGGCAGCTTTCTGGTTAGGAACAAAAATCTTATTATCTGCAAACAACTGTGAGCCGTTATCCGTTTGATACTTAGCTTTACCATCAGCATCTACTTCAAACGTGTACCTAGCACCACTAACCTTATAACCAGCCGGGGACGTAACCTCTATCAAGGTATAAGTCTTGCCCGCCTGCAAACCAGGAATCTTCAACCCATCCTTGCCAACAGTAAAAGTCTTACCAATCTGATGATCCGTATCAGCCGCAGTCCCCTCATACAAGGCAAACTCAGCACCCTCCAAAAGCTCACCATCAGCAGCAGAACAAGAACCCCAAGAACAATCCGCTAAATCCTTAACCCCCAACTTAAACAACGAAACCTCAGGAACCGGAGCCTTCAGGTTCGGAATATATAACTCGTTATTATTTCGGTTTAACGACCTAAGGTCTTTGACTTTCACATACCTAACATTGCCAGTCTTATCAACTGAAAGTGTATGAGACGTGGGATTCAGTATATACCCCGTAGGAGCCGCGACCTCTTTCAAGACATAAGTCTTGTTGGGCTGCAAAACAGGAAGCTCAACACCGTCCTTACCAACAGTGAACTCCCCACGCTTGTTAGCCTCATCAACCACAGTCCCCTCATACAAGGTAAACTTAGCACCCTCTAAAAGCACACCATCTTTAGCCGTACAAAGCCTATCGGTATCGCAATAAGCAGTCTCAACCCCCAGCTTAAATAACTTAACCTTAGTAGACACCGACTTTACATTCGGGAAATAAAACTCGTTATTCTCGAAGTAACGAGTGAACTTACTATACTTATATTTAGCCCTTCCACCCTTCTCAACGGTAAACTTGACGGCTTTAGGATAAGGCTCATAACCGTCAGGAGCCGCGACCTCTTTTAACACATACTCACCCGGCTGCAAACCAGAAATCTCAAACCCATCCGCGCCAACAGTAAAATTCTCCCCAACCTTCTTAGCCGCATCAACGCTAGCGCCCTCATACAAAGCAAACTCAGCACCAGCAACAGGCACACCATCAGCAGCAGAACACAACTTTCCCGAACTACAAACAGGATCCTTAGGTGAGAAAAGCTTCTCAACCCCCAACTTAAACAACTTAACCGTCACCTCGGTAACCGGGGCGCGCCTGGGGGATGCACAAGCAGCGCCCGAGCATTGGGAACGAGCACTGTCGGTCGAGCTAGGTTGAGCCGCGGAAGTTTCAGCAACTCCCTGATTGCGGGAAGGAGCCAATGCCCCCCCTGCCTTTGGGGTGTTGGAAACATCAGCAGGGTCTAGAACTGAATGGTAAAAGTTGCTAGCGGTAGAGAACTCTGCCGGTTTTAGCTGGGCAAACGCAAATATGGTGTTTTCGGAAACTGTTTTAGCGTCAAATTTGGGAGCGGAGGAAGCGGAATTGTCTGCGGAAGTGGAAAATAAAGTGACCGCCAACAAGGACGCGAACAGTAACCCCAGAACCGAGGCTACCCCCAGGGTACGCCGATTAAAGGCGGGAGCTTTAATGTGGTCGCTGTAGGTAGTGTCAGGGTTGCCGTGGTTAGCAGCGGATAGCTGATGGGGTTGAGCTGCGCGGTCAGCAGCATTTAAGTCATTGTTTTGACCGTTTATGTTACTTCCTGTACGTTTCACAGCTACCTCATCACATATTCGGAGGGAAATTGGCGTCTTTTAGCTAAATATTTAAGTTATATAGCAACCAATTTAGCATTGCGGTTCTCTAATAAAAAGCCAGAATAAGAAAATGGGAGATTTGAGGGAAGAAACACAAATACCCCTACAACCTGGTATTTTAGTTAAAACTTGTTCATGCAGCTTTTCTAGGGGGGGGAGAACCTTAGGCACATTTTTTCTCGTTAGTTTTTGTTCGTTTTTTGTGCGAAACTCCACGATTGAGAAACACAATGACAGCTAGCCGCTCTTTTACGTGCTGAAGTGAGTAAGAAATCTTTAAGAGAGGTAGGGCTACAGCTCTAGCCGGACAGTTGCAAACGGCAGGTTTCACGCCAATGAGCACCTTGAAAATGACCTAGCGGGCGGGTTTCCAACTTAGAGGGCATGCCCTGTTTTTGCTTTTCCCGCTGGGGACGTAACAAACCTCCCTATCATCATTAGGCTGTAGCTCGCCTTGTTTTTTGCTTCTCCGGCTTGAGGGGTTTGTTTGGGGTAATCTCCCGTATGGGGGGTTGTTTTTGTAGGGCGGGCTGTCGGGTTTCCAACTTAGAGAGCGTGCCCTGTTTTTGCTTTTCCCGCTGGGGACGTAACAAACCTCCCTATCATCATTAGGCTGTAGCTCGCCTTGTTTTCGGTTTTTCTGCTTGAGGGGTTTGTTTGGGGTAATCTCCCGCGTGGGGGGTTGTTTTTGTAGGGCGGGCTGCCGGGTTTTCGGGAACTGCCAACCAGGGTATCTTGATCCCGAATGCTGGGAAGGTAAACCACGGTACTCCTTCTAATAGGGTTCTTTCCAAGCACGGCGATATCGTAATCAAGAAGATTAACGGAGACGGCACCAAAAACCGGTGCTGGCTTTTTTGGGGAAAAAGGGCGTGCCGGTTTTTTGGGGTTATATGGTTTACCGCCCCTCCCTATTTGGGGGGGCGGTAAACCGTTTGGGGGTTATTTCTTTTAGTATTTACGGGTTCGGG